>DAORCZ010000661.1:0-5080 GCA_035345735.1 Pseudomonadota bacterium
GCCGCAGGCGGTGGTCTTTGCGTGTGGCCTCATGGTCGCGACCGCGCTGGATGCAGCAGCCCGTCTGGCGCCGCAGGGCATCGAGATCGCCGTAGTCAATCTGCCGACGATAAAGCCGCTAGACACCGAGCTGGTCATCGCCGAAGCCCGACGCTGCGGCGCGGTGGTGACGGCAGAAAATCACAGCATCCTCGGCGGTCTGGGCAGCGCCGTCGCCGAGACACTGATGGAGGCGGGAGTCGCAGCGCGCTTCCGCCGCGTGGGGATTGCCGACAGGTTTGCTGAGGGAGGATCGACGCCGTACCTCTTGCAGAAGTACGGCCTGGACGCCGCAGCGGTCGAGGATGCCGTGCGGCGCCTGCTGCAGAACGCTACCCACTCTGCGGCTGAATGCAGCTCGTCAGATCGAACAGCAGGAAGATAAGCGCCTTCTCCTGCGGGCTGAGACCCTTCGACGTACAGCCCTTGGGGAAGGCCAGCCCGGTGCCCACGCCTGAAGCATCGCCCGTCCCGCCTGCGACGTGCAGATCCGTCCACACCATCTGCCCACACTGCAGCGCGGGCGGCTGACTAAGCGGCGTATAGAAGCTGTAGTACTGCGAGGGCTGCGCCGGGAACAGGTTGGTATCCAGCGTGCCGTTGTTCTTGGTCAGGCGAATCCAGCTCTGGCCGTAGGCCGGGTTCGGATTCATCGCCATCGTGCTGACGTTGGTGTTGTTCTTCATCAACGAGACGCGCACGCCACGGATCGGCAGCGTCTGATTGGCATTCAGCGCGCCGTTGTTCGAAAGCCAGGTCTGCAGCGCCTGGCCCTTGGTGAAGCCGGTGTTGATCGTGCCCTCGTCGCCCGCCGCGTCGTTGCTGTAGCCGGTATTGCCGCCGTAGTTGCCGGGATTCAGGAACGTACCAACCACGCTCAGGGGCGGCTCCGTGCCCTGCTGCACCGAATTCTGCAGCCACCCCCCGTGCCAGTGCGAGGCGAACACACGCCCGCCAAGGTTCAGGTAGGTCTGCATCGCCTGCCGGGCCGAGACGCTCTTTTTCGTCAGGTCATGTGAGGACGGATAGCCCTCGCAGGACAGCATGACGATGTCGTACTTTTGCCAGTTGGCCGCGCTGTCCCACCATGGGTTGGCCTTGGCGAAGGGGGTGCCGCTCGAGTACTGGTCGGTGCCGGTGACCCCGGCGTACAGGTTCACGCGCCCCGTTCCGGATTCATTGGTGAACTCGTTGTCATCGAGTCCCAGCTTGTCCTTGCGCAGCAGACATTCCATCGCATCCAGCGCGCCTGTGGTCAGCGCGATCTTCGGAATGTAGCCCTCGGTCGAATTCCGCGGCAGGCGCGTCTGGTCAGGCTGAAGCTGCGTCGTCGTGCAGTCCGTGATGCTGGGAATGATCACCGTGCGCCGCCACTTGCCGACCTGCACGATAAGCGGAATGTTCTGCCCCGAAGGCACATTCTGCAGCGTGAAGCGCCCGTTCACATCTGTCGTGGTGGAAAACGGACTGGGCTGCGAGACACAGGAATCACACGACACCGGCGGCTTGGGTGGCCCCGGCATCGTCGGTCCCACCGGGATGTAGACCTGCGCATTATTAATCGGCAGGTTGCCCGCCGGAATGTTGACCACGCCGCTGATGCTGGTCGGCCCCATGCTGGACGAGCAGGTGTAATTGACGACACAGGAGCCGATGCAGCCCGGGATCTGCGGCGGTCCCCCGGGATCGCCGCCGTCATCTGTGCCGCCATCGGCACCGACTTCAGTGCCGTTGATGACGGCGCTATTGCAGCCAGCCGGCAGCGCGGCCAGAAGCGGCAGGCTCAGACCAAACGCGACACGCAGACTCCACTTCAAGCTAGGCATAAGCAGGTCTCCTTTGGACGGGTAAAGACCCTTCGGGTTCATGATCCCATGAAGCTACACCGACGGCGAAAGGAAAGTGGATAGGCGACGCCTGCGGCCCTCAGCGCAGCGTCCCCACATCGTCGCTGCACCGACCGAGGCCGGCACCGAGATGCCCAATCGGGATCCGCCACCGCCTGACAGAAAGTTCAT
This sequence comes from Pseudomonadota bacterium, assembly GCA_035345735.1. Taxonomy (GTDB): domain Bacteria; phylum Myxococcota_A; class Polyangia; order Palsa-1104; family JAEUJZ01; genus JAEUJZ01. Next base: position 2,058 of record DAORCZ010000661.1, read on the forward strand.
TCCGTGAAGTTTTTTTCAGGAACTGGGAACTCGGCCAGCGTGGCCCTCGTCTGGGTCATTGGAGCCGGTTCCTAGCGTAGGCAGGGAAGGTGGGCTGGGTTGGTGGGCAACTAACAAAGGAACTTCCATGAAGAGCGCATCGCGTCGGAGTGTGTTGAGGGCGTTGGGTGGACTGGGATCGCTTGTCATCTTCGGCTGCGGCACGGGTAGCACGGGCGATACCGGCAGCGGCTCAGGCAGCGGAGATGGCTCCGGTTCGGGCTCGGGGAACAGCGGCACCATCGATACCAGCGGCTTTGCCCTGGGTTCGGGTGCGTATCTGGTCGGCAAGGACTATGGCAATCCGTTTGCCAGCGGCATCGGCACGGCATGCACCGCGTTCGTCGCAGCCACCAAGGGTCCGTGCCACTCAAACACCTACTTCCGCAAGGACATCTCCGATGGCCTCAGCGGGCTGCCGACCCGCTTCGATCTCTTGGTGGTCGATGCCGCGTGCAACCCCGTGCCGAACGCCATCGTCGAGGTCTGGTACGCCTCGCCAGCCGGCACCTATTCCAAGGCCGCCGAAGCGATCGATGCCGGAACGGGTTACAGCGGCTCGCTGTCAGATCTGAACACCTCGTTCTGCACCGGCAACAACGCTGCGGCCCTGGCCTCGAACTGGCTGCGCGGCTACCAGATGACCGGAGCCGACGGACGCGCGATCATCGACGGCATCTTCCCCGGCTGGTACGCGGGGCGCACCGCGCACGTCCACTTCATCATTACGGCCAACGGCAAGACCTACGTCACGTCGCAGATCCTGTTCGACGAGACGCTGAGCAGCGCCGTGTACACCAAGCATTCGGCATACAGCGCCCGCGGCAACAAGGACACCAGCAACGCCAATGACAACATCGTAAAAGGCGGCCTCTCGCTCAGCATGGCGCTCGCCTCGTCCGCACAGCAGAGCGATGGTGCCATCCTGGTCTGGAAGGCGATCACCATCGCCTAGCCAGAGCGCAGCCAGCCCCTCCCCCCAGACACCGCGCAGCCCTGACTAGCTCGCCAATTCCTGCGTGAGTTTTTCCAGATCTTTGCTGTAGGCGCAGAGCTGCTCTAGCTGGGCCTTGAGCTCGTCGAACGCCTGCTCGGGCAGGGTGCGCTGACCAACGCTGGCCCACAGGGCGCGATCGGCGGTGGCACGCAGCATGGGCACCGTGCGCTGAAGGACGATGACGGCTGGCAAGAGCCGCGGGGCCGGCGGCGACGACTCGCAACGCGGCGCGTGCTCGGCGGCGCGCTTTTCGGTCAGCTTGTCGATCTGTCGCGCCATGCGTCGCCCCTCGCGCTCGGCGCTGGCCAGGCGGGCCTCATACTCGCTGGTGCTGCGGTCTAGCTCGTCACGCAGAGCGCGAATCTGAGCGCTGTGCTCGGCTCGCTTGCGCTGGCTCTCGGCGAGCTCGGCGCTCTGTGCTTGGTAGGAGGCGCGCAGCGCCTCTAGCTCCTCGCTCTGGCGCAGGACGCGATAGTCGCGCTCAGCGATCATCGCCTTGTGCTGACGCAGCTGCTTTTCCAAGTCCGCGAAAGACCCGGACAGTGCGCTCAAGCTCTCGTGCAGCTCGGTCGACTCCCTTCGCCAGCTGGCGCGCTCGCTCGCGCTCGCTTCCCGCAGGGCGGTCAGCTCCCCCTCCAGGGTCTTGAGTTTCCCCTTGGCGACAGCGGCTTCGCTCTGTTCCCCCGCCTGGCTCTTCTGCGCTCGATCCAGCTCGATGCGCAGCTTGCGCACCAGGGTCTCGTTCGCTTCCTGCGCCTGCGCAAGCTTCTCCAGCTCGCCGCGCAGTGCGCTCGCCTGCCGGAGCCAGTCTGTGGCCTCGGCCCGGGCCCCCGCCAGCTCGCCCTGCTTGGCGTTCAGCTCAGCGACAAGCTCGGTGATCCGCTGCTGCAGCGCCAGCTTTTCCGCCTGCTCGATCGCGCTGTGCGCCCGCTCGGCCTGGCGCGGCGACAGCTCGATTGCCGCCGGCACCGCCGGAGTGGGCACCGCAGGCGGCGCCACGCGAACCGGGCCGCCGGTGGCGTCCATGAGCGTCGGCTGGTTGGCATCGGAGCTAAAGCGAAAGTGCAGCACGTGCCCGCCGATTTGCAGCTTGTCCTGATGGCGGAGGAGCACCGCCTGCCCCACCCGCGCATTGTTGACAAATACGCCATTCCTGGAACTGTGATCAGCGATTAGCCACGATGAATTATAGCAATATAAATCCGCGTGCAACGATGATATCTTCGGATCGTTAATCACGATATCGCAGGTATCCGCACGACCGATCGTGATATGCGGTTTGGCAAGAAAGACCGATCGCCAAACACCCTGTTCGTCGTAATACCCCACAAACGCCGTCATCAGCGGGCCGCCCGGCGACATGACTTACTCCGTCACCTGCGACAAGCGCTCCACCGCCGACACCAGCTCGCTGCGCCGACTGACGATCGAGCCAACGAAGGCGTGGCGGACGACCTGGCCGCGATCGACAAGCAGCGTCAGCGGCACGGTGCTCGTCGCCAGCTCGTGCTGGATTCGCTCGCCGCGGACCTTGAGGATGGGCGTGTTTTTGGGCAGGAAGTCCTCGTGCGTGCGCAGAAACTGGAACAGCTCGCGGTCGTCCTGGGTCTCGGCGACGATCAGAAATCCAAAGCTGGGAAAGTTCTTCTGAAACGCCGCCAGCATGGCGCGCAGCGTCGGCATCTCGGCGCGACACGGCCCGCACTCCACCGACCAGAGGTTGATCAGCGCAAGCCGCGACGCCGCGACTTGGTAGGGCTGCCAGGTCTTGCTCTCGCGATCCCAGGCGAGAAGTCCTGCCGACAGCGGCAGGCGACGGCTCAGCAGCTGACTCTCGGCCCAGGCCGGAGTCTGGCTTGGACTGGGGCTCGCGGCCGTCGTCGCCGCGCTAAGGGCCATCTGGGGTAACAGGAGTGAGGAGAGGAGGCTCTGCACAGTCAACGCGAAATACCCATACGCCGCTATAGGGATCATCGGTTTCTCCAAT
>DAORCZ010000662.1:0-1451 GCA_035345735.1 Pseudomonadota bacterium
ATATCTACGAGTTCGGTCAGCTCGACGACGGCACGGCGTACTTCATCATGGAGTACATCGATGGCGAGACGCTGCACCAAGCCCTGCGCAAGCTGCACGGCCTGCCGATGGACGCGCTGCGCAGCATGCAGATCCTGCGACAGATAGCCTCCGGCCTGGCGGCTGCTCACGCCAAGGTCATCGTGCACCGCGACCTGAAGCCGACCAACATCATGCTGGTCAACGATGCGGATCTGCGCGGTGGCGAGCGGGTCAAGCTGCTGGACTTCGGCATCGCCAAGATCGTCGAGCTAGACGTCGAGCAGGAGCAGAGCGCGCTCACCGCAACCGATGCGCTACTCGGCACGCCGACGTACATGTCTCCCGAGCAGTGTCGCAACCCGCGCGACGTGACCGACCGCACCGATGTCTACTCGCTGGGCGTCATTGCCTACGAGATGCTGACCGGCCACCAGCCGTTTCGCGCATCGAGCGAGATCGACACGATCATGCGGCACAAGCAGCTCGTGCCGCCGCCCGCGAATGACCTAAATCCCAGCATTCCGCCGGCGCTGGCGACGCTGGTGGCGTCGATGCTGGCCAAGTCACCGATGGAGCGCCCGGAAGCCGCGATCATCAAGCACAAGCTGACGCAGATCCTGCAGATGCCGGCGGCAAGTGGCGAACATCCCCCGATCATCCCCAGCTCGCTGGTCGCTCCCGTGCCGGCCGGGCTGATTTCGTCCGGGTCGCATCGCGCCGTGGCACTTGCGCAGAGTGGTGAGCGGCCGGTGCCAGCGGTGTACATCGCGCCGGGAGGGCAGGGCTCAGGCTCGGCAGTCCCTGCTCTGTCGGCGGCCCAGATCGAGGCGGTGATGCCGACCGCAGCGCAGGTCGAGCCGACGGCACCGCAGATCGAGCCGACGGCGCCCCAGGTTCCCGCGACCTCGTCGACTGCTTTGGCCGCGGCGTCAAGCAGCGGACCGCGAGCCGGGGCCGAAGCCCAGACCCTGGTTGCCGAAGGTGCCGCGGCCAGCCACCTGCCACACGCACGGCTATTTGCCGAGGCACGAACCGCGGTGATGCAGCCGCTTCCCAAGGAGAATGAGAGCCCGGCGCAGCCCGCCGTGAACTCCGGACTCCTCGATGCGCCGACCGCACCGCCCATTGCCCGCGACAAGCTCTACCCCGCGACTTCGATGGTGCCCAAGGCGCGGCCACCTGTGGCTAGTTCGGGGGGCAGCAGCTCTGGCAGTCGGGCGGTGGCGGCGAGCAGCGGGCGCCTGCCGTGGCTGATCTTTGCGATTTTGCTCGTCGCTGCGACCTTTTTCGGGCTGTACGTTTTGTTCGGCCGCTAGTCCCCCGGCGGCGCCCCCCAGCCGCGTCCGCGAGCCCGATGCATGACGCTTGTCTCGGCCCGGCGATAATCGCATAGTAGCTGCCGAAGCCATGGCTGATCCCGAGCACACCGC
>DAORCZ010000662.1:1551-5080 GCA_035345735.1 Pseudomonadota bacterium
TACGGCACGGTGGCGCGGCTCTATCACCTGCTGTCGCTGATCGCGCAGACCCCGACCGATCCCGAGGTGCTGGCCGCCACCGAACCCCACGTCACGCTGCTCCGGCGCTTTGCCATTCACGCCGAGCTGCGCTGGCTGCAAGGGCGACACAACAGCGCTGGCTGGTCGCTGCTCTTCACTGCGCTCTGCGCCGGCACGTTGGCTGGCATGGGCGATACCTGCGAGGCGTACAGCGTGCTTATCGAGGCCGCCGCCGAGCTGCGCTGTCGTTACATGGATGGCGTCGCGGAGCTCTGCGATCGGCAGATCGCGCTCCTGCGACATCAGCTGGGGGCTGACGCCTTCGAGCAGCTGATCGCCGAGGCACAGCGGCGCCGCCACGAGCTACGCATCCGGCAGGCGGCGATGGCCGCGGAGCGACCCTAGTGATCATGGCAAGTCAGAAGAAGGTGGTCCGTATTTTTCCTCTGCTGGGACTCTGCCTCCTTGGGGGCAGCCTGGGCTGCGGCTCAGGCGAGACCGGTGGCGGCGTCGAAATGCCGGTCGGCGGCGCCTGCGGGGCGACGGTGAAGATGGTGCCCTACGAGGGCGCGCAGCATGTGCCCAGCGACATGCCAGTGACCTACGGCTCAAACCCGCCGGCTTCGGGAATGCACTATCCCTTCTGGGGCCGCTGGGGAGAACACGTAGACCCCCTGCCGCGCGGCAACTATGTCCACAACCTAGAGCACGGCGGCGTCGTGCTTTTGTATCGCTGCACCGCGCCCTGTCCCGACGTCGTGGCCGGCCTGCGAGCCGTCATGGCGGCGCGACCGCAAGACCCGGCGTGCAGCCCCGCCATCCGCAGCCGCATTGTCCTTACGCCCGACCCGCTGCTCGATGTGCCCGTCGCGGCCTCGGCGTGGAACTACATCTACCGCGCCGACTGCGTCGATGCCCCCTCGCTGTCCGCCTTCATCGATCAGCACTACGACCAGGCCAGCGAGTCGCTGTGCAACGACGGCAGCGTGCTGTAGTAGCCCTGGGCTAGTCGGCGCGCGGCACCGCAGACGAGCCCAGCTAGCTGAGGCTCGGGTCCATCGCGCGGCGCTGCTGGAACCAGCGCTCCGTCTCCTCATCGGCCGGGAAGAAGGACTCGATGGTGAGATCTTCGGCAGTGACATCCAGCGGCGTACCCAAGGTGGTGAGCATCGAGAACAGCTTGAGCTGGCCCGCACCGAGCCGAAGCTGCAGCACCGCCACCGGCGCCGCCCCCGACGGCAGCGTCCCCGCCACGCAGTCGAGACCGGGATAGCCGCGCACCTCCTGCAGTAGCGCGTGCCGCTCGGCGTCTTCGGGATGCGCGTGATGTGCGCGCTCCAGCCGCTCTAAAAGCAGCGCCGCCACTTCGGGAAAGTTCACGATGTGCGAGCGCAGCCCATCGGGGTGCAGGCTGGCCCGCACGAGGTTCGTCGCGACCGGAAGCGGTACAAACCGCGGATCGAGGAACGCCGTCAGCAGGTGCTGGGCTCCCGCGTTCATGCGACGGACATTCCACAAGCGATCGATCAGCACGGCGCCGTAGGGCTCTTGCTGGGCCAAGAGAAGATCAATGGCGCGGCTCACTGGCGTCATCGCCAGGGCATCGAGCGGCGTCGTGGGATAGGCCGCGGCATAGCCGGCGCTCACCAAGAGCGAGTTTTTCTCGCGCAGCTCAAGCTCCAGCGCACGGGACAGCAGGAGCACCATCTGCCGACTCGGCTGCGCCTTGCCGGTCTCCATGCAGCTGAGATGTCGCGGCGAGACGTTGGCCAAAAAGGCCAGCTGTTCTTGGCTCAGACGACGGCGAGCCCGATGTTCGCGCAGCAGCGCAGGGAAGGCGACCGGCATGGCTGGCCACTTTAACGGGGCCTGGGGGGAAGAACCATGACCTGCGAGGTCATGGAACGGCGGCGGCGGCTCCGGCAGAAATAACGCCAGGACCCCACCCTGCAAGGAGTAGCCATGACACACGCACTGCATCGCGGTTGGCTTCGGATTACGGCGCTCGTGATCGGCTCGTTCGGGCCGGGGTTTTTCTTGGGAACGATGGCCAAGACGGCCGAGCCGGCGCGCTTGACGCTTGATCTTCTGAGCTGGCCCATCGACGGCGCGACCACCTACGCCCATGCCGACACGCGCTTTCTGTCGGCGCTCACTGGGGGCTTTCTCTTCGGCTGGGGCGTGATGGTGTGGTTTCTGGCGCAGCGGGTCTACGACCTGGCCCCCGAGGCGGTGCGGCGGGCCGTCCTGGCGGGGCTGTGTGCCTGGTTTGTGCTCGACAGTGCCGGCTCGCTGGCGTCGGGCAACGCCTCGAATGCCCTCTTCAACGTCTTTGTCCTCGCTCTGGCTGCGGGGCCGCTGTGGGTTCCGGTCCGCGCTGCGGCGTCGCTGGCCGGCTCATCCAGTGCACCGGCAGCCGCCGGAATTCCATCGGTCAGAGTCCCGTCGGCCACCCACCCTGAATCGGAGGTCCTGTCATGATTCCTTTGCGCATCCTGCTCGCTCTACAGTTCTTGGCCATCGCGGCCTACACCGCGGTGGTCGCGGCCAACCACGGCACCGACCTGTTCACGGTCTTTTTGGGCGACATCGCCAAGCTGGGCTGGGCCGGCCAGTTCAACCTCGACTTCTTCTGCATGCTTATGCTCTCGGCGCTGTGGGTCGCGTCTCGCCATCGCTTCCGTCCCGTCGGCCTCCTGCTGGGACTGGGGGCGCTGTTCGGCGGCTCGCTGTTTCTGTGCGCCTACCTGATCTGGGCGTCGCTGGCCGCCCGCGGTGACTTCGCGGCGCTGTTGACCGGCGAGAACACGGGCAGCCGATAGCGCGGGCGAGCCCGCCGACCCTCGCCCTGCGGATGTGGCTTCCAAGCGCTGCGCCGGACCTTGTACACTCATCCCCACATTTGGACGCGGCGTGACCGAGGCAGGCCCTCGGGGCGCAGCCCAGGTAGCAAGGAGTCGGTGGTGTCTGTCCTGACCCAGCTTTTGCAGAGCGCGAGCACGGCCGTTGGCGGCCGCATCTCAGACGAGACGCTGGCGCAGATCAACGAGATCTGCGGGCGATTGACCAGCGTGGCGCAGATCGCGACGCATGCCCACGGGCGCTTCATCGATCCCGAGGTCGCCGCCGCCATCGACTCGCTGCCCAACGAACTTAACGAGTGCGGCTTCGACGCCTGGGGGTTTTCGCCCGAGCACGCCAAGTTCTATTACTCGCTGGCGCGCCCGGTTTACGACTACTTCCGCCCCGAGATCTTCGGCATCGAAAACGTCCCCGCCGGGCGCGTGCTAATCGTGCCCAATCACTCGGGCCAGGTGCCGTTTGACGGCATCGTCACCTCGGTCGCGTGTCTGCTTTCGGCCAAGCCGCCACGCCTGGTGCGGGCCATGGCCGAGCGCTGGGTGTCGACGCTGCCGTTCATCAACGAGATGTTCGCGCGCTCGGGCGTGGTGCTGGGCGATCCCATCAACTGCCGCAACCTGCTGGAAGACGACCAGGCCATCCTGGT
>DAORCZ010000663.1:0-5079 GCA_035345735.1 Pseudomonadota bacterium
CTTTCATCGTCAAACGGCCGGTTTGGGCGAATACGTGAATCGCGCTGACCAAGACAAAGATGCGCTTTTGCCAAATCGATGGAATGCAGCCCAGGCCAATTGCTGCCAGGGGGACTGAAAACACCAAAGACGGCAACATATAGCGCGGTAGATACGATGGGAAAAGCCAGGGTAACAGCAGGAATGCCAGGCCCGTACACAGCACCACCCGTCGCTCGCGTCCTTCAGGCTTGTGCCAGTAGTGATAGAGCGCAATCAGCATCAAGATCGATGCCGCGAAACGCCCCGCATCGAGCCAGTTGTGGTAGTGCGCGGCCGGCGAGACCAGCGACAGGGCGTGGACGTGATCGCTCTCCATCCAGTTGCCCTTGATGATGCGCCGGATCAGGAGCCACAGCGACAGGGCAAGGGGCGGCGTCAGCGCCGGCCAGGCGGAGAGCGCGACTCCCAGCAGGCGGCGGACTGAAGACCGGGCGACGCGTTGGGGATCGGGGGTGGTCGCTGCCTGCCACCACAGCAGGATGGCGGCCGGCACCGCCAGGAAGTAGCCGGTCTCTTTGGTCCACACCGAAAGGGCGGCAAACAGACAGAAGAGGAGCCGCTGATTCACTAACAATGACCACCACGCCATCGCCAATAAGGCCGTCAGCGGCAAATCGGTCTGGACCAGGCCGATTTGTGCGATAAAAATCGGAGTGGTCAGACACAGAAAGGCCGCCAGCCAAGCCTGCCAGACCCGCCCGCCCAGCGCTAAAGTAATCTGCGATAGCGCGGCGGGCAGCATACAGCAGAACATGAGATGAAAGGTATGAACAATAAAAGGAGAATCCCCAATAAAGCGGAGGACCAGGCTGAGGAGCCCGGTATAGAACACCGGGCGCAGCAGGTACTGGTGCAGGTGGGCGCGGATGGCCTCGACGTCGGCGCCGTGGAGGAGGTGCAGGCGGGCTTCGTAGACGTAGCAGCCGCCAGCGTCCCAGTAGTGGGCATCGTGCAGCACCGGCCACAGGGCGATGAGCAGGGCCGCAAGCGACAGCAGATAGACGCTGAAGAAGCGCAGGGGGGCGGGCTGTCGCAGCCAGCGCTCAGCGAGGCCCAGCTTGGCCGTCGGCCCGGCAGTCGCCCCGGCGGTCGGCCCAAGAGTTGAAGATCCGTCGAAGGGGAGGGGATTTGGCATGGGAGGGGGGCACCATCCGGGGCTGGAGTCGAGCCGGCCTTGACAGGACACAGGACAACGCGGCGCAACATATCACGCGGCCTGGGGGGCGGAAGCGGAGCCAAGCCCCCAGCCCCAAACGGCGGCCCCAACGCCGGGCCCAAACTGCCGAGCCGACGCAAAAAAGTCGGGCAAAAAAGTAAGAATGATCGCGAACTTCGGCAAAGACTCTACCCGGCGACCTTTGATATACTCTGGGACAATGAGTTCTCCGCTGCTCCCCGAGCAGATAGCCCCCTATGAGGTCTTTGCCGACTGTCCGCTGATCAGTGGCACGCCGCTGGTGGCGCATCTGCTTGGCCGCCGCTTCGAGCAGCGACTAAACGAGCGCAGCAGCGAACCGTTCGACCCAGACTTCCAGAAAGCTCTGCTCAAGACCCTCTCGCATCTGTGCGCCGCGCTGGGCTGCACCTTTGGCTACGCCGACCGCACGGACCTTCTGCTCTATGCCGTCTCGAATGGCAGCGACGCCCGCCGCCTGCTGACGCGCTTGGCCTCGGAAGGCTCGGCCAAGCTGTCGCTCCTGATGGGCGATGTCTACACCTTCGACGTGCGGCTGTTTGAGTGCCCCTCGCCGGACATCGCGCGCGACTACTTCACCTGGAAGCGCGAGCGGGCCGGTACGGCCGCGCTGGAGCGCTACGTCACGCACAAGCTGGTCTCAAGTGGCAGCGATCCCAAGGATGTCCCCGCGGTCATCGAGGGCCTGGACACCGACCAGCGCGTCGCCCTGCTCCGTCGGCATGGCCTGGACTATCCCGCCCTGCCGTCCTGGCAGCGCAACGGCTCGGCGGTGTACACCGCGCAAGACGACGCACGCGGCCCGCACCTGGTCATCGATCTGCGCCTGCCCGAGGTCGGCCAGTACAGCGCCTACCTCAACCGCCACATCGTATAAGCCCCGCCCCGCGCCCCCCTCCGGCGGGCACTCCCCTTACCCTCGAATCAGCGTGAGCTCGATCTGGCTGTCATCGAGATCGACGGTGCTCTGCCCATGCGGCTGCGGCAGGGCCTGCGCCGCAAGCTGCGACAGGGTCTCGCCCTCGACGAAGGCGCGGTGCTGACTGAGGGCAGCCGCGACGATGGCATCGCTGGTGACGTAGCCGATGCGGACCTGCTCGCTGACCTTGCAGCCGGCTTTCTTCCGCAGCTCACCGATGGCGCGTACCAGCTCGCGGGCGATGCCGCGATCGCGTAGCTCGGGCGTGATCTCGGTGGTGATGGCGACGACCACGCCTTCGCCGGTGCGCGCCGCTAGGCCGGCCTGGGCCTGCGCCGACAGCAGCACTTCGTCGGCGACCAGCGTAAAGGTCCCCTCGGGCGTCACAAGCTCGATGTCGCGCTCGGCGAGGACGGCTTCGGCGACCCGGGCCGCTTCGGTCCCGCTCATCGAAAGCAGCGCATCCTGCACCGGCTTGACGCGCTTGCCGTACTTCTTGCCGAGCTTCGGCAGGTTCGGTCGCAGCGTGTAGCTGACCAGCTGCTCTTCGCCGCCGACGATCTGCACTCGCTCGACGTTGAGCTCGTCGCGGATCACCGCTTCGTGACGCAGTACCGCCTTCTGCACCGCGGCGTTCGGCACCTGCACCAGCACCGCCTGCAGCGGCTGCCGCACCTTGATGTTCTGATCCATGCGTGCCGCGCGACCCAGCGACACCACGCGCAGGATGACGCTCATGTCCTGACAGATTGACTCCGTCGCAGCGATGAACGCCGGATCGGGCTTCTGCGGCCACACCGACAGGTGCACGCTCACCGCCGCCCCGGGATTCACGCGACGCTCCAGGTTCTGCCACAGCTCCTCAGCGACAAACGGCGTAAACGGCGCCATCAGCTGCGCCACCGTCACCAGGCAGCGTCGCAGCGTCTGATATGCGGCCCGCTTGTCGCGCTCGATCTCGCCGCCGATCTCGCCGCCCGGCTGATCAAGGCTGGACCAGAAGCGCTCGCGCGAGCGACGGATGTACCAGTTCGACAGGGTGTCGACGAAGTCGCTGATGCCGCGCGCCGCGCCGGTCAGGTCATAGCTCTCCAGGCGCTGTGTGGTGTCGTTGACCAGGCGGCCCAGCACGCCGCAGATCCAGGCATCCAGCGGCGGCAGCTCGCCATCGGCGATGACCTCGCTCCCCAGGCGGTGCCACTCGGTCTCGGCATAGGTCGTAAAGAAGCTGTAGCAGTTCCACAGCGTCAGCAGAAACTGGCGCAAAGACTTCTGCACCAGCGCCTGCGAGAAGCGCCGCGGCTGGCCGGGCGGCGACGCGGTGTACATGTAGTAGCGCAGCGCATCCGCCCCTTCGGCATTGAGCACCGTCCAGGGATCGACGATGTTGCCCAGGCGCTTGGACATCTTGCGCCCCTGCTCGTCGAGGATGTGACCGAGCACGATGCAGTTCTGAAACGTCGGGCTCCCGCGCAAGAGCACGCCGAGGGCATGCAGCGTGTAGAACCAGCCGCGCGTCTGATCGACGGCCTCGCAGATGTAAGCCGCGGGGAACAGCTGATCGAAGTCGGCCTCATGCGCAAAGGGATAGTGATGCTGCGCGAACGGCATCGCCCCCGAGTCGAACCAGCAGTCGATGACATCGCGGACCCGCCGCATGGTGCCGCCTTCGGCCTCGGCTCCGAAGCTGCGCGACGACGGCCAGGTCAGGCCATCGACGTACGGCCGGTGCAGATCGAAGTCGGGATCTTGGCGCAGATCACGACCGACCAAGCGCGATAGCTCGTCGATGCTGCGGACGCAGGCGACACGCCCGGTCTTGTCGCAGATCCAAAGCGGCAGCGGCGTGCCCCAGTAGCGCTCGCGCGAGATCGCCCAGTCGACGTTGTTGCGCAGCCAGTCGCCGAAGCGGCCTTCTTTGATGTGCTCGGGATACCAGTTGATGCGGCCGTTCTGTTCCAAAAGCTGCTCGCGCACCGCCGTCGTGCGGATGTACCAGCTGTCTTTGGCCAGATAGATAAGCGGCGTGTCGCAGCGCCAACAGAACGGATAGCTGTGACGCACGCGACCCGACGAAAGCAGCAGGCCGCGGTCTTTCAGATCGCGCGTAATCAGCGGGTCGGCTTCCTTGAAGAACTTGCCGGCAAACTGCGGGAAGGCCGGCAGCACCAGGCCATCAAGTCCAATCGAAAACAACACCGGCAGGCCGTGACGACGTCCGACGTCCAAGTCGCCGTAGGCCGGCGCGATGTGGACGATGCCCGAGCCCTCGCCCAGCTCGACGGTGTCGTCGCAGATCAGGCGATAGGCGGCGGAGAGATCGATCGCCGCGCCGCCCTGGCCGCAGCCGGGATAAAGCGGCTCGTAGCGCAGACCGGCCAGCGCCTCGCCGCCACAGGTGCCGAGGATCTCGACCTGCGTCTTCTTGTCGCCGAGCACGGCCTGCGCTTGGCTAGCGAGCAGGATGATGCGTGCGCCCGGCGTCTTGGGATCGACGCACAGCGCGTACTCGCCTTTTTTCGACAGCGCGGCGGCGGCGTTGGCCGGCAGGGTCCACGGCGTCGTCGTCCAGATCAGCACCGCGGTCGGCGTATCGCTGGTCGCATCGCCAAAGGGCAGCGCCTGCCCCGGGACAAGCCGCAGCCGCACGAACACCGACGGATCATCGACATCGTCCTTCATGCCTTGACCGGCTTCGGCCTCGGCCAGCGACGTCCCGCAGCGCGGGCAGTGCTTGGTCACTTTGTAGTCTTTGGAAAGCAGGCTGCGGTCCCAAAGCTGTCGCAACAGCGCCCAGCACGACTCGATGTAGTCGTTGTCGAGCGTGCGGTAAGGATTGTCAGTGTCGACCCAGAAGCCGATGCGCGCGGTCAGCTGATCCCAGTCCTTGATGTACTGAAAGACACTCTCGCGGCAGCGGCGG
>DAORCZ010000664.1:0-5079 GCA_035345735.1 Pseudomonadota bacterium
AGGGCTGCCTGCCCGAGCGCCGCGGCGTCGTCCGTGTCCAGGCCACCGACGGAGAGTGGATCTTGGAGCCGCGCGATGGGGGCCGCAAGACGCAGGCCTTCTATCGCTGCCACATCGAAGTCGGTGGGCAGGTGCCAGCCTGGATGGTGAATCAGCGCTCGATCACCCAGCTCCCCGACGTCATCAACTCGCTCCGTCGCGCCGTCGCCGAGCCTCGCTACGCCTCCTGCACGCCCACTCCCGCGGGCTGCCAGTAGCTCGTCCGCAGTCCTTCGTCTGCAGTCCGCAGTCCTTCGTCTTCAGTCCAGAGCCCTCCGTCGCGCCACTTGACTGGCCGAGCCCTACACCATTGGCCCCGCCACGCGGATGCCGCAGTGGGTTGTCGCGGCCATCGTGGCAATTGTCATCGACTGTAATGACCGCCATCGCGCCGGCTCTTGGATTGTCAGCGGTTGTAACGAATCTGTCGGGCATCCTGACCAAGTAATACAATGAAATACTGGCGATAAGGTCAGGCGGGTAATAACCTTCTAATTAGCTAGCTGAACTGGTTAGCGCGATATAACCCACGGGGAGGAATTACCATGAAGACTGCAATTCAGATGGCTCTGGCTGCGCTGTCCTTGACCTCGCTTCTTGTGCTTCCGGGCTGCCCGGCCTCCGATGGCGGTGATGCGGCCAAGTCGGTGGCCAAGACCGAGGCTCCCGCCAAGGCAGACACCGTCGCTGTTGCGCCATCCGCTGCGGTCGCTGAGAAGGCCGCCCCATCCCCAGCTGGGGTGCCGGTGCCGGAAGCCAATGCCGCCAAGCCGGAGAAGGCCGAAGCGCCGACCGCCGCCGCCGCGCCCGCCGAAAAGACCGCTGAAAAGTAAGGCAATCTGCCTGTAGGCTAATTGCTAATGAACCAGCCTCTTAGCCCGCCGCCACCTTTCGCTTAAATCCGAATTAGCTGTTTATCCTACATCTGCCTTGTCCCGCCGCTTCGCCTGATCTACGGTGCGGCGATGAATACGTGGACTAGGCAGCCTCTCTCTGGCTTCGTGGCCCCCCTGGCCTTTGGTTTTGCCCTGTGGTCGTCCGGCTGCGGCGGCGCTGATAGCGCACCGATGCTGAACTGCCCCAAGGGCTTGCAGACGGTGTGGACCGTCGAGCCCAGCGCGGGCTCACCGGGTGTCGGAGAGTGCGTGGCGCCGCTTCCAGCGGTCGATCCCGACAACGGGCTGCTCAAGCAACCGTTTCCCACCATGCTGCGTCCGCCCGGCAGCCTGAACACGCCCGAGCGCATCGAACTCGGACGCCTCTTGTTCTTTGACCCGCTCTTGTCCGGCGATAACCAGATCAGCTGCGCGCACTGTCACCACCCCGATCGCGGCTTTGCCGACGGGCGCGACTTTTCGATCGGCACACGCGGTCAGCGCACCGGCCGCAGCGCCCCGACCGTTTGGAACTCAGCGTTCAACAAAGAGCAGTTCTGGGATGGCCGCGCTGCGACGCTGGAGGACCAGGCCAAGGGGCCGATCCAGAGTCCGGTCGAGATGGATCAGAAGCCCGACGAGCTGGTCAAAGAGATCAAGGGCATCCCGGCCTACGTCGAAAAGTTCGATCGCGCGTTCGGGGGCAGTGCTGGCTCGGCCGTGACCTTCGACAACATCGCGGCCGCCATCGCGACCTTCGAGCGCACCGTCATCAGCGCAAGCTCGCCCTTTGATCGCTTCGCCGCGGGTGACACGAGCGCGCTGACCCCGGGGGCGCGCAATGGCCTCAAGCTCTTCCGCTCGGTCAGCACGCGCTGCTTCGAGTGCCATGGCTTCCCCAACTTGGCCAACCAGGACTTCAAGGTCATCGGTGTGCCCGATATCAAAGATCCGACGAAGCTCGACGCGGACCTGGGACGGGGCGGCATCATCAAGGATCCCGGCTACGACCGCGCCTTCAAAGTTCCGACGCTGCGCAACGTCGAAAAGACCGCGCCGTACATGCACAACGGCATCTTCCACACGCTGGAAGACGTCCTCGACTTCTACTCCAAGGGCGGCGGTCACGCGCTGGGCGTTCCCAACCTCGACGACAAGATCCGCAAGTTCGATCTGTCCGAATCGGATCGCGCCGATCTTGTCGCCTTCATGAAGTCGCTCACCGATGAGTCGCTGACCCCCGAGATTCCGTCGCAGGTGCCGTCGGGTCTGCCGGTCCTGCGCACCTTCCAGTAGCCGCTGCCAGGCACTCTGCACGGCTGCCGATAGCCTTGCTTCCCCGTCTGTAGTTCACCCCGAACCCGTATCCCTTGAGGTCCGTCCATGAGCCTTTCTAGCCGTGTTGGCGCGTTGTCTCGCTTGGTCCTGCCACTCTCGCTTCTGCTGTCCACCGCCCATTGCAGCGACGTCGACATGGTGGTCGAGTCAGGCGGGTCGATCCAGGCCGCCATCGACGCCATGCCCAAAGATCGATCGAGCTGGGTGGTGCAGGTCCGACCCGGCACCTACAAAGAGAGCCTCGACGTCAACCGCGCCGGGGTTGAGCTGCGCGGCATCGTCAGTGGCGAGGATCGCGCCGTGCTCGACGGCACCCTCGACGGGGGCAAGCTGCGCAAGGATGCCGTGGTGGTCAGCGGCGCGCACTTCACGATCAGCGGCTTTCTGGTCAAAAACTACAGCGGCAACGGCGTCACCACGCAGAAGACGCACCACGTCACCTTCCGCGATGTCATCACCGACAACGCCGGCAAGTACGGCCTGTATCCCGTCGAGTCGGAAGACATCCTGATCGAAAACTGCGTCGCCACGCGCATCTCGGACGCTGGCATCTACGTCGGGCAGAGCAAGCGCGCCACCGTCCGCGGCTGCAAGGCCTACGGCAACGTCGCCGGCATCGAGATCGAAAACACCGTCGATTCCGTCGTCGAGGACAACGAGGCTTGGGACAACGCCGGTGGCCTTTTGGTCTTCGTGCTGCCCAATAACCCCAGCAAGGTCGGCAACCACTGCACGGTGCGCAACAACTACGTGCACGACAACAACCACGAAAACTTCGGCGATCCGATGTCGACGGTCGCCAAGGTTCCGCCGGGGCTGGGCATGCTGGTCATGGCCGCCGACGACACGACCATCACCAAGAACCGCTTCGAGGGCAACGGCTCGGTCGGCATCGCGGTGATCAGCATCGTGAACCTCGTCGGCACGACCTCGGGCCTGGACATCGAGCCGAACAGCGACAACACCCGCATCCTCGACAACACCTACAAGAACAACGGCCTTGCGCCGTCGCGCGCCTTCAAAGATGTGCTGATGGATCCGGCCGCGACCAAGGGCGGCGATCTGGTCTTCGACGGTACGGGCAAGGGCAACTGCCAGGACGAGTCCAACATCGACAACCTGCGCAGCCTGCTCATCCCGCTCAACCGCTGCTAACGGTGCGGGCTGGGCTGGCCGGCCTGGCAAATCTTGGTCGCGCGGGGCGGGGGGCGCGATAGGCTGGGGGGGATGCGAGTGTTCAGCAACACGGCGATCTCTCTCGATGGGCGGATCAACACGCGCGATGATCTGCCGCCGGCTCTGGGAACCCCGCAAGACCTGCGACGCATGAAGCAGCTGCGCGCGCAGGCCGATGCGGTGCTGGTCGGGGGCGCGACGTTTCGGCACTGGCCGATCGCTTCTTTGCCCGAGCCCGAGGCGCTGGTCGGACGCACCACGCCGTTTTGGAACGTCATCGTCACGCGATCGTTTCAGCTGACCCCGCGCGAGTCGTTCTTGGCCGAGACGCGCATTCGGCCGCTGTTTCTGACGGTGGCCGGGCATGCGCCGCCGTCGTTCCCCGCCGAGATCGAGGTCTACCCAGGCAACGACATCCCGGTGCCGTGGATCTTAGAGACGCTGTCGCGGCGCGGCATCCGCAACCTGCTCGTCGAAGCCGGCGGCGATCTGCTGTTTCAGTTCCTGGCGGCCGATGCCATCGACGATCTTTACGTCACGCTCTGCCCGCTGCTCATCGGGGGGGCGCAGACCGCCAGCCTCGTCGACGGTCCAGGCTTTAGCCTCGCGGCCATGCGACGCCTGCGTCTGCAGCAAGTCGAGCAGATCGGCGACGAGCTTTATCTGCACTACCAGCTACCGCGCTCGCCAAAGCCCGCTGAGTAGGAGGAGCCGCCGATGCTGAGCAACCTGCTAGCCGCGCGCGCCCAGATGGCCGTCTCGCTGGGCTTTCACATCGTCTTTGCCGCCATCGGTGTGGCCATGCCGTTCTTGATGGCGACGGCGCACTACAAGTGGCTGCGGGGCGGCGACCCCGTCTATCTGCGGCTCACCAAGGCCTGGTCCAAGGGTGTGGCCATCCTGTTTGCTACCGGGGCGGTGTCGGGCACCGTACTGTCGTTTGAGCTGGGCCTGCTATGGCCCGGCTTCATGCAGCACGCCGGGGCGATTATCGGCATGCCGTTTTCGTGGGAGGGCGCGGCGTTTTTCCTCGAAGCCATCGCCATCGGCATCTTTCTTTACGGCTGGGATCGCCTGCCGCGCTGGCTGCACTTTGCCTCGGGGCTGTTGGTCGGGGTGAGCGGCATCTTCTCTGCGCTGTTTGTGATCTGCGCCAACGGCTGGATGAACTCGCCGGCCGGCTTTCGCTGGGTCGCGGGTCATGCCGTCGATATCGATCCCTGGGCCGCGATGTGGAACCGCGCAGCGCTCGGCGAAGGCATCCACATGTGCATCGCTGCCTTCGTGGCGACTGCTGTGGCCGTCGCTGGCCTGCACGCCTTTGGCCTGTACAAAGACCGCGACAGTGCCCTGCATCGCGCCGCTCTGCGCATCGCTTTAGGCTTTGCCGCCGTCGCGGCGCTGCTGCAGCCGATCCACGGCGACCGGCTGGCCAAGTCGGTGGCGGTGCGGCAGCCGGTCAAGCTAGCCGCGATGGAGGCGCTGTTCGAGACTGCCGCCCCCGCCCCGCTGCTCGTCGGCGGCTGGCCGGATGAAGAGCGACAGGAGGTGCGCTACGGCGTGCACATTCCGCGGGCGCTGAGCTTCCTGGCCTTTGGCACCTTCGATGCGAAGGTCCGCGGCCTGGCCGAGTTCCCGCGTGAGCACTGGC
>DAORCZ010000665.1:0-5078 GCA_035345735.1 Pseudomonadota bacterium
TGCGCTACCGCTACTAGCCGCGCGGCTGCGGCTCGGTCTGTGACGCGCCCCCCCCTCGGCTCCCGCTCGGAGGACTGCCCATGCCCGTCCTGCCCCCGAAAACGCGTCTGGGAATCCGGCCTGCGACGCTGCTCTTTGCCCTTGGGCTGGGCGTCCTGCCGGCCTGCAGCAGCGACGGAGAACCTCCCCCCGCTGAGGTCGCGCCGCCCGGTCCGCTGACGCCGCCGCCGCGTCGCCTGCGCCGCTTGAGCCAGCGCGAATACAAGAACGTGGTGCGCGATCTGTTGGGCGAGACCATGCCCCCGACCGAGCGCTTCGTCCCCGACACCTACCAGAACGGCTACGACAACGGCTCGGCGGAACTGGCCGTTCAGACCGATCAGCTGGAGGCCTATCAGGATGCGGCGGAGGTCATCGCCGAGCGTGCTGTGCGCGACCGCTTGTCGCGGCTCTTGGCTGGCTGCGATCGCACAACCGCTGGGGACACCGCCTGCCTGGAGTCGTTCCTACAAGGCTTTGCCGCCCGCGCCTTCCGTCGGCCGCTCAGCGACGGCGAGCGCGAGCGCCTGCGCACCGCTTACGCCAGCGAGCACGCCGCCCCCGAGCCCTTCCTGCGCGGCCTGCAGACCGTGCTGGAGGTCATCCTGCAGTCACCGCAGTTCCTGTATCGCGAGGAGCTAGGTGCCCCCGATGCCGAGCGGGGCGCCACGACGGTGACGCTTTCGGACTACGAGCTGGCGAGCGAGCTTTCGTTTCTGATCACGGGATCGTTGCCCGACGATGCGCTGTGGTCGGCAGTGCAGGGCGGACGCTTCCATCGCCCCGAAGATCACCTGCAGCAGGCCGTGCGCCTCTTGGCTCAGCCGGGGGCGCGACCGACGCTGCGCGCCTTTCTGCACAAGTGGCTGGCCACCGATCGCGTGCCGACCTTGAGCAAGGCGGCGAGCGTCTATCCGCGCTTCTCGACCCGCCTTGCGGCGTCGATGGCCGGTGAGCTGGATCGCTTCTACGACGAGGTGCTGTGGCGCGGACGCGGCTCGCTGCAGGCCCTGTTTACCGAGAACACGTCGTTTGTCGATGCCGATCTCGCCGCGCTTTACGGCGTGCCGCACAGCGGCGAGGACTTTGCGCGGGTGCAGCTTCCGGCCGAGCAGCGAGCCGGCGTGCTGACGCGCGCGGGCTTTCTGTCGGTGCACTCAGCCAGCGACTCGTCGGGCCCGGTGTCGCGCGGGGTGTTCTTGCTGCACGCGCTCTTGTGCTTGCCGCCGCCGCAGCCACCGGCCAACGTGCCGCCGGCGATTCCGGTTGGTGATCCACGCGGCGCCAACCTGACGACGCGCCAGCGCTTTGCGCAGCATGTCGCCGATCCGGCCTGCGCTGGCTGTCACACGCGCATCGACGGGGTCGGCTTTGGCTTCGAAGAGTTCGATGGCATCGGTGCCTATCGCACGACGGAAAACGGCCAGCCCGTTGACACCCGCGGCACGCTGATGGGGACCTTCGAGATCGATGGCGACTACGTCGGCGTGTCCGAGCTCTCGCGGCGCCTGGCCGACAGTCAGCTCTTGGCGCGCTGCTTCCTGCGTCAGAGCTATCGCTACGCCATGGGACAGATCGAACCTGACGGCGATGATCTGGCCAGCTTGGGGGCCTCGTTCAGCAGTCAGTCAGCGCTGCGCGAGGCGCTGCTCTTGATCGTCAAGAGCCCGCTGTTTTCCCTTCGCACCGTCGAGCCTTCGGCTCAGTAAGCCCAGGAGAGCTGCGCCATGGACCCCAAGCTGAATGCTCGATTGCCGATGGATCGCGATGCGCACGGCGTGACGAATGGAAGTCGTAACCGCACCAGTCGCCGCACGTTTTTGCAGGCGCTGTCGACGATGTCGGCCGCCGCGCTGACCCTGCCGACCGAGCGCTGGCTGCGCGCCGAGACCGCGCCCAAGCGCCTGATCCTGCTGATGCAGAACAACGGCACGCAGCAGGGCAACTTCTGGCCGAAGAGCGGCATGAGCTCGCCGATTCTGGATGCGCTGTTCAAAGATCCCACCAGCGGGCGCGACAACGGCCTGGCTGCAAAGACGACGCTGGTCAAGGGCGTGTACATGCCGAACGATGCCAACGGCACCAACGGCAACCAGCACGACATGGGCTTTGCTCGTCTGTTTACCGGCGAAAAGCTGATCTCGCGCGGCGGGCAGCCGTGGGGTGGTGGGCCGTCGGTGGATCAGCGGGTGGCGCAGGCCTTTGGCGTCGATAGCCTGACCTTGGCGGTGCTGGCCTCGCAGACCGAGCCGCATCCCAAGCCGGGCTTCGATCATCGCGTGTCGTTTAGCTATCTGGGGCCGGCCACGCAGAAGCAGCCGCGCGTCGATCCGCTGTCGGCGTTCGAGTCGCTGTTTCCCCGCTCGGTGGCCGATCGCGCGCGTCGCCGCAGCGTGCTCGATGCGGT
Organism: Pseudomonadota bacterium; assembly: GCA_035345735.1. Lineage (GTDB taxonomy): Bacteria > Myxococcota_A > Polyangia > Palsa-1104 > JAEUJZ01 > JAEUJZ01. The sequence goes on from DAORCZ010000665.1 coordinate 2,447, forward strand.
GGCTGGAAACCTCAGTGAAGTGTCGCGACGACTGGGGGCCAGCGAGCGCGGCAAGCTGGACTATCACATGACAGCGCTGCGCGACATCGAGCGTCGCCTGATGGCGCCCGCTCCAACCTGTCCGCGTCCGCCGGCGCCCACCGACTACCTGGGCCTGGATCCCAACGCCGAGGTCAGCACCGACGCCTACATCCCGCCGATGGTGAACGACATGATCGATCTCATCGTCGTGGCGCTGCGCTGCGGCCTGACGCGCGTGGCCTCGCTGCAGTTTGGCTACGGGGGTGGCAAGTGGCGCTTTGGCTGGAAGGGCATCGACATGAACTGTCACGACGATGTCGCGCACCTGGACGTCTTTGACGCGGGGCTTCTGCCCGATACCACCCGGCGCATCATCGCCATGAACCAGTGGTACGCCGGCTGCGTCGCGCGCCTGGCCCTGGCGCTCGATGCCATCCCCGAAGGCGGCGGCACGATGCTCGACAACACACTGATCGTCTGGGGCAACGAGCTAGGGCGCGGCGATCACAACCAAGAAAACATCCCCATCGTGATGATCGGCAAAGCGGGTGGCGCTCTGCCGCGCGGCGGACGGGTCCTCGACAGCGGTCGTCAGGTCTTCAATCGCCTGGGCTGCAGCATCTTGAACGCCATGGGCTTGCCCGCTGCCGGCTTCGGCGACGCACCAACCTGCGGACCTTTCGCCGGTCTGTCCCTGCTGACGTAGGTCGGCGCGATCTCTTCCCCCCACAGTACGGTCATGGAAAAGGAATCGTCTGTCCCGCAAAAGCGCGTCTATTTTCGGCGTGAACTGCCGCCGCTGTCCGAGAGCATCGAAGGCGAGCACATCGTCGAAGCCGACAGCCCGCACATCCCGCTTTCGTCACATCCCGACGAGGTCTGGGAGCGCTGCAGCGATCCGCTGACCGCTGAGCTTGTGCATCGCATCGAGCAAGAGCTCAGCCGGCAGGGCGGTAGCTGCGCGCACATCGTCGATGAAGTCATCGAGCCGCATGCCGACTACGCGACCTCGACGATGTGGCTGCGTGGCCGCTACACCTACGTGATGTATCGGCACGACGAGACCTAGCCCCTAAAAGAGGTTACTGCGCCGCGACGGTCCAGCTCTGCTGTGCGGTGGCAAGCGGCGTGGGGACGGAGGGGAACTTGGCGGACTTGACGAGGGCTTCGACGCACTCTTTGACCTGCGTCTTGTCGCCGCCATCGCCGGTGACTTCGATCGTCTGATCGACGACGGCGCCGGTGCGGTTGATGGTCACGTGGACATCGGCGGTCACCTTGTTCGCGCCTTTCTCCATCGCGTGATCGATGATGCACTTCTGAATGGCTTGGCCTTTGTCGTTCAGCGCATTCGACAGCGCCGAATTCTTCGGTCCCGACGGGCCCTTCTTGCCCTTGCCCTTGGCGGCGGGGGCCTTGGCGGCGGGGGCCTTGGCGGGCGGCGGACCGGAAACGCCGACGGCGGGAGCCAGCAGCAGCAGAGCCAGTACAGCCCCCGTACACACACGCGACAGCGAACGCATCATGCGGATCTCCTAAGCAACTCCCCAAGCGTACTCGACTACGTGCCCGCCGCCCAGCGCTGGAAATGGGGCTCGGCTGCGGGCCGGATTTCCTCATCTGACGTGCTAGCGTGCCGGCCATGCAACTCGGCTCTGAAAAAACGGTGCGGACGCCGTTTCTGCTGGTCACCGGTTTTTTGGGCAGCGGCAAGACCACGCTGATTAACCGCTGGCTCAGTACACCGGGCGGACCGCGGCTGGGCGTCGTCGTGAACGAATTCGGCCAGGTTGGCATCGATGGTGCGCTGCTGCAGGGGGCGACTACCGACAGCGGCGGCCGAGCGATCTTAGAGCTGGCCAATGGCTGCGTCTGCTGCGTGCGCGGCACCGAGATGTGGGAGGCGGCGCTGGAGCTGATCGATCGGGCTGGCGCCGAGGTGCTGCTCATCGAGACGAGTGGTCTGGTCGAGCCGCAGGCGCTGCTCGATCAGTACGATCTCCTGCCGGCGGCGATGGCGCGTCGCATCGATCTGCGCGGCATCCTGTGCGTCGTCGATCCGCTGCAGGTGCAAGAGGCGATTGCCAAGCGGGCCGAGGCTCTGCACCAGATCGAGCTTGCCGATTGCTTGCTGCTCACCAAGCTTGACTGCGCGAGCCCAGCGCAGGTGCGGGGCGCGCATGCTCTGCTCGATCGGCTGGGGGCCAGCCGCGAGCGGGCTGGGCTTAGCCTGCAAGAGACGGCGCAAGGGGCGGCGGCGGTGCTGCGCTGGGCGCTGTCGGCGGCGGCTCAGGCGCGGCGGGCGGCGGGGCGGAGCGACTGTCCGCAGTGCCAGGGCGCGGGCGGTGAGCACGCCCATCCACACCCCGCGCCGCACGGTGGCAAGCAGCTTGTCGCGGTGTCGCTGCACGAGGCGCAGCCGCTGTTGTCGGAACCGCTGCTGCAGCTTTTTTCCGATCTGTCACATGGAGGCGATGACAGCAGGGCGGCGCACCGTCCGAGTGGCGAGGTGCTGCGGGCCAAGGGGCTGGTGCAGATCTTGGGACCGGACAATCAGCGGCAGCTTGCGGCGGTGCACTTGGCGGGACAGCGCGTTGAGCTGCAGCCGCTG
>DAORCZ010000666.1:0-5068 GCA_035345735.1 Pseudomonadota bacterium
GTGGGCGTTACTGGATTCGAACCAGTGACCTTCGGCTTCGGAGACCGACGCTCTATCCAGCTGAGCTAAACGCCCGGACCTCTGCAGCTGCCTTTGTCTCCCGCGATCTTGCGAAGGACTCCGTCGCTGCGTGGCGTTCATAGGTACACGCGATGGCGATCGTGAGCAAGAAAAAACAGCGCAGGAAGGAGGGTTGACCCCAGACGAGGTCAGCCCTATAGTGCGCGGCCTATCTTGTCGCCGTTCACGTCCACGCGAGTGTCCTTTTGCTCTCGATCTGCCGCGCCCCCGACTCGGTCTGTGCTTCGTCGGGGGTCGGCGTCTTCCGCTCATACGGAGGTCCCGATGCGCCGGTCTGTTCCGGCTTTGTCTTGGTTGTGCCTGTCTGCGGTGGCTACTCTGTCGACGCTGCTGCTGAGTGGGATGGGGAGCAAGGCGTGGGCGCAGTTTGGTCCCGGTGGCGGCATGCGGCCGATGGGCGGTGGCGCCGGTGGGATGGGCGGTCCGGGCGGGATGGGCGGCGGGCCTCCTGGTGACAAGCCGGAAGGTCCGGCGGAAGCAGCTCCCGGACAGGCGGCGGTCGACATCGCGACCGAGTCGCTGCCCGACTGGCCGCAGAAGAAGGATCGCGCTTTCCAGCCGTTCACCCTCAACGGCTATCTCCGTGGCCGCGGCTTCTACTGGCACAACTTTAACCTGGGTCACTTCAACGATCCGACGAAGCTGGCGAACCCGTTTGGCGCGCCCTATTCCGAGATCCCCGACGCCATGGGCGCTCCTGGGGCGGCTAGCTGTGCCGTGCGCTCTGGCGCCGCCGATTGCCGCGAGGAAGGCATCCGCACCGCCGACATGCGCTTCCGACTGGAGCCGACGCTGCACATCTCGGAGTACGTGCGGGTCAAGGGCCAGATCGACATCTTCGACAACCTGATCCTGGGCTCGACGCCCGAGGGCTTCTACATCAACGGTCGCGGCGGCGCGGCCGACGGCTATCCGACGATTTTTAGCCGCGGCCAGGTCGCCGAAGAGTCGGCCATCAACGCCATCCAGTCGTCGATTCGCGCCAAGCGCGCCTGGGGCGAGATCAAGACCTCGCTGGTCGAGATCGCGTTTGGCCGCATGCCCTTTATGTGGGGCACGGGCATGCTGTTCCACGACGGCAACTGCCCAGACTGCGACTTCGGCACGACCGTCGATCGAGTGATGTTGACGGCATCGGCCTTCGACCACTTCGCGTCGATCTCGTGGGACTGGGCGGCTTCGGGGCCGACGTCGGCCATCGTCCGCAACCAGATGCTGACCGGCTGGAACTACAACATCGACAACGTCGATGACGTGATGCAGTGGACCCTGCTGCTGGGCCGTAAGGACGACGAGCAGGTCATCGCCGATCGTCTGCGGCGCGGCAAAGTGGTTGTGAACTATGGCGCGCTGGTCTTGGCCCGCGTGCAGGGCTGGGACCTGACCTATAACCCCCGGCCGCAGACCACGCCGACGACCATGGTCGGACCCGACACGCCCGAGTACTACCCGGTCAAAGAGCTTCAGAAGTCGCTGGGTCACCGTGACGCGTGGAGCCTGACGACCGACATCTGGGCGCGACTGCAGTGGCGCAAGCTGTACCTCGAAATCGAGGGCGCCGGCGTATTCGGCAACATCGGCGAGATCGACGTCTTTAGCGATGGTGGATACGGTGGCGATACGGCCGGCCGCAAAGCGACGATGCAGATTCAGCAGTTCGGCGGCGTCCTGCGCGGGAACTACAAGTTCCTCAAGGATCAGCTGATCGTCGGCCTGGAAGTGGGCAGCGCCAGCGGTCCGCAGAACGGCGATCCGCGCGGCGAGCTGAACTGGCGTCGTGCTCGCGAGAAGCCCGATGGGCAGGTGACGTCGAACGGTCTGATCGGCCTCAATAGCTCGCGCTTCACGTTCGATCCCGACTATCACGTCGACATGATCCTGTTCCGCCGCATCCTGGGCACCGTGTACAACGCGACGTACATGAAGCCGACGGTCGCCTACTGGCTGCTGCCGGACACCTTCGGGGCGCAGGCTGACTTCATCTACTCGCTGGCCAACCGTCCGGCGACGTTCCCCGGCCACAACGTCAACGTCGGCGCCGAGATCAACCTGCGCATCATGTACCAGAACAAAGACGAGGGCTTCTACACCTCGCTGGAGTACGGCGTGCTCTTCGACCTCGGGGCGCTCTCGCAGCGCAACGACATCTGGGAAGGCACCCGTCGCTCGGATGGCACCACCGCGCAGGCCTTCCAGGCCAAGGTCCGCGTCAAGTTCTAGCCCGCCTCCGCTTCTACCTCCACCCTCGCTTCCCGCTCCCTTTCATCCTGACAGAACGGCTTGCTGGGCCTGTCGGCCTGGCCTCCTCGGGGTGCGTCCGTGCCGTTTTCCCGAGAGCAGAGCGGAGTCTGGCTAGGGAGCCGGGGTCTCGTCGCGCAGGGCGGCGAGCGCGCCCGCCACACCGAGGACCAGCGCGCCGCTGACGACGTAAGGCAGGTGGAAGTTGACGTCGAATAGGGCACCGGCAACGACCGGACCGACGGCCCGGGCGCCAGCTCCCAGCGACTGATTGATGCCCAAGATTCCGCCTTGCATCGTCGGCGGCGAGCGCCGTGACATCAGCGTCGAGGTGCTCGGCAGAAGCAGGCCCTGGCCGGCGGCCAAAAGCAGGGTGGTGCCTGCCAGGTAGCCGAGCTGGGGAGCCCATGGAATCAAGAAGAGCGAGACCGCCAAGATCAGCGCTCCGGCGATAGCGACTCGTCGCTCACCGAAGCGCGATACCAGGCGACCCACGAGACCGCCCTGCACCGCCGCGAGCACGATGCCGATGCCGGCAAAGAAACGTCCCATGGTCGCCGGGCCCAAGCCAAATCGCTGCTTTCCGAGCAGAGCGAAGGTCGCCTCCATGCCCACGAAAGCGAGAGCGGTCACAAAGTTGGTCAAGAGCAGGCGGCCGATCACCGGCTGCGCCAGGGCCTGCGGCAGCGACAGACGGACAAGCGGCCGGGCGCCACGCGGCGGCTCGCGGAGGAACAGCGCGGCCAGGATCAGGTCGCAGACGGAGAGGCCCGCTGCGAGATAGGAGGCGGCGGCAAAGCCGAAGCGCGACATCTCGGCTCCGACGAAGGGGCCGAGCACAAAGCCCATGCCGATCGATGCACCGATCAGGCCCATGTAGCGGGCCCGATCTTTGGGCTCGGTGACATCGGCGACGTAGGCCTGGGCGGTGGCGATGCTGCCGCCAAAAAGTCCGGCCAGCGCGCGGCTGAGGATCAGCTGATAGAGCGTTGTCGAGAGCCCGGCCATGGTGAAGGCCAGGAACGATCCGAACAGGCTGATCAGCATGACCGGCCGTCGCCCATAGCGATCCGAGAGCCGGCCGAGAACCGCCGCGCCTAAGAGCTGGGCGGCTGAGAAGGCGGCCAAGAGCACGCCCACCCAAGCCCCGCTGGCCCCAAACTGCAGCGCGTAAAAAGGGAGCTGCGGCAGGATGATGCCGAAGCCCAACAGGTCCAAAAAGACCGTCAGATAGACGACGAGCAGCGCCTTGTGCGGCGCGCTTGGGGCATCGGGCTTTGGGGAAGGGGCGGAGGAGGGAGGAGACAAGCGAGATCGTCTTAGGCTTTGTCGCCAGAGGCCGGGAGAGATGCAGCCCCCCCGTCGCTTGGGCTGGCGCTGCCGGCTTCCTTGCGTCCCTCGGCTTTGTCGTCGGTGCTGGTGCTAGCTCCCGGCAGGGCCTTGGGAGCGGAGGCGGGCGAGCCGGCTGAGAGCAGGCCCATCTTTTTCTTCAGCTCCGAGAGCGCGAGGTCGGCGGGGGTCTTCTTGGCTTCCAGCGCGCGGAAGCGCTGCGTCAGGCTGTCGCCTTGTAGCTCGCCGGCGAGCTCGCTGTTGGCTTCGGCTTCGGCTTCGATCTGCTCGATCTTTTCGGCCATGCGATCGAAGGTGTCGAAGGCTGACGTGTCGGACAGGCCGGCCATCGTCGTCTGGATGGCCTTCTGCGCCTCGGCCCGCTTCTGCCGCGCGATGAGGATGTTGCGCTTGCGCTTGGCCTCTTCGATCTTGTTGTTGAGGACGCGGAGCTGCGACTTCAGCTTCTCGACGGCGTCCTTCTGGTGCACCCACTGGCCCTCGAACTGCGACGAGAGCTCCTCGTGTTCCTTGGCCCGCATGAGAGCGTCTTTGGCCAGCTCGTCGTCGTTGGCCTGCACGGCGAGCATGGCCTTGCGTTCCCATTCCTTGCCCTGATTGACCTGCTCATCCCACTGCTTCTTCAGGCGCTTTTCATCGCCGATGGCGACCGCCACCTGCTTCTTGGCCTCGACGAGCTGCGTCTTCATGTCGACGAGGACCTGGTTGAGCATCTTCTCGGGGTCTTCTGCCTTCGAGATCAGATCGTTCAGGTTCGACTTCAGCAGCGCCCCTAGACGAGAAAACAGCCCCATAGTGTGTCCTTGTGATGTAGCCGCGTTGGTTCGCGTGCGATACCGGCTATAACGCTAGTGCCGGCTGTCGCGATCTCGGTCTTGAAACTTGGTGAGCCGGCTGTGGTGCGATGCCACCGCCAGGGTAATGTCATCGACGCTGGCTGCGAACTCGTTGAAGTCGAGGTTTTCGACCTGCAGCGCGTCCGAGATGACGATGGCCTCGCCTTCGACGCCGTAGGCTCCGTGCATCATCTCGCTGGCGTTGAGCTCCAGCAGGGTGCGGAACAGATCCTCGCGGTGCTGTCGCGGCATATCCATGACTTTGACGCGGAACACGAGGACTGGACCGGACAACGTGATGACTAGCTTGTCTATTCCGTCCAGTCCCGAGATCACCCAGGTGCCTTCCCGGGGCTCATCAAAGCGAAGGTCCATCTTGCGCAGGAATGCGCGGATATCGTCGTTGCCTTTGGCCATACAGGTCTCCGGTCTCCGGTGTAGCGAGGGTAGTCAGAAAGCCCCGGCATGACAAGCAAAGCCCACCTGCTGCCGCCGTCTAATCGACGACGTTGATGCGGCTGGGGCCCTCGGCCGGCGGCGGGGCGGCCGGCGGCGGGGCGGGA
>DAORCZ010000667.1:0-5066 GCA_035345735.1 Pseudomonadota bacterium
AAAGCGTATGGAGGTAGCGAGAGACCTCCTGCGGTGTGCGGCCAGCCTGCTTTCGATCCAAGAACGTCGCAACCCAGCGCTCAAAGTCATCTTCGTCGCCAAACTTCGCGGCAACAGCAACGAAGACGCCAGCTAGGTTGGGATCTACCGCGTGCGGGTCGCTCCGCTCAATGCTCGCGTAGTGCTTCGACTGTGCAATGACGTCCTCGCTGCGAGCAAGATTTCCTAGTGCACCAATCAACAGGGCCCGACGCTGGATGTCGTTCTGTGACTCTTCCGGGCGGGGGGCGAAGCCCAGCTCTTGCAGCTGCGATGAGAGGAGCGAGCCAATTAGACTGCGCAGTTTGAGGCGAGCCTCACGATCTCCGGCATCCTTGGCCAGGAGATCGAGCATATCGAGCCGATCAATGAGGGCCCGTAGCACGTTGTGTTCGCGCACTCCGGCTAGCGCCCGCAGCACGTCGATGAACGGCATGATACCGCTCCGACCGGCGCGGACCAGAGCCCACTGATCCTCCAGCAAGCCCACCTGCTCGATGGGGCCGAGTTGTCTGAGTCCTTCATGTAGCAGGGCGGCCAGGGCGAGTTCGCCAAACTGCAGCCGATAGAAGCCGATGTCGTCGGCGTTGGCGTAGAACCAGCGGACGGCTCCCGAGCTGGGTAACCGTTCTTGGTGTTCAGAACGATCGAGGATAAAGCGATGTTCCTGTACGCCTCGGTCGTCCTGGTAGCGAATCACGACGGGCACGTTCCACACTTGGCTGGTCGCCGCCGCCTTCGGATCTGAAAAGAAGCGACTCTGGCGGAAGTGCAACACGGCATCCCCGCTAGCCTCGGCAAAATCGACAGAGAGGAGCGGGAACCCAGGCTGCTCAACCCAGCTCTTCATGAGGGTGCCGACGGGCCGCCCCGAGGCCGCCTCGAGCGCTCGCCATAGGTCGGCACCTGCGGCATTACGCCACTGATACTGCTTCATATAGGCTCGCAGGCCGGTCCGGAAGTGCTCTTCCCCGAGGAAGTTTTCCAGCATTCGCATCACCGCGCAGCCCTTCTGGTAGGTGATGCTGTCGAACATCTCAAGGGCTTCTTCTGGCGTGGCGACGGCGGTGTAGATCGGGTGCGTGCTCTGCAGTGCGTCGTCGAATAGCGCGCGACTTTTGTCCTCCGCCGAGTCGTCCCAGATGCGGTAGCTGGGCACGGTGGCGTGCACGGCTTTGTGGGCCATCCATTCGGCAAACGCTTCATTCAGCCACAGGTCGTCCCACCAACACATGGTGACCAAGTTGCCGAACCACATATGCGCCATCTCATGCGCCACGACGCGGGCAATGATTTTTTCTTGTCGCCACGACGCCGACTTCGGGTCCATCAAGAGCAGGTTCTGACGGAACAACACCAGGCCGATATTTTCCATGGCACCCGCATCGAAGCCGGGCACCGCGACCTGATCGTATTTGGCAAAGGGATAGGCAAAGTCGAAGTAGTGCTCGTACCAAGGCAGGAGGCGTGTCGCCAGATCCTGGGCAAAGCCCGTCTGATTGGCCTTGCCACGCGGGGCGTAAACCCGCAGCGGCACATCGCCGACACGTGACTCGGGACTGCTCTCAAAGTCGCCAATGGCGACGGCAGCGAGGTAGCTAGAGACCGGCTTGGTGGGCTCGAAGGCCACGATCTGCTCGGCGATGCCAGTCGCCGATACCCCGTCGCTATGCTCTCTCTGCGGGCCGTTGGTCAGGGCGGTTAGGCCCGGTGTTGTGTGCAGCGTCCATTTGAGCACCGCCTTGAACTCGGGCTCGTCAAAGCAGGGGAAGATGGCCCGCGCATCGGTGGCCTCGCACTGAGTACAGATGGCCCGATGCACGCCGTCGGTCGCGAGATAAATTCCGTGCATGCTGGGCGCGAGCTTGCCGGCAAACGCGATGTCGATATCGATGCGTCCAGGGGTAATAGTGCCCGTGGCCGTGAGCGTTGCTGTCTCTTGCTCGGGCTGGAGTGTGATGCCAAGCGGCTGGGTCGTGCCGCCAGCGTGCAGTGTTGCGCTGTGCAGCGTTAGCTCTCGCGAGTGCAGCACGACAGATGCGACGGTCTGGCTGACCTCGGCGGTGATGCGCACCGTGCCGGCAAAATCACTGCGTCCGGGATCGGTGGAGAGGGTGATATCGTACTGGGTCGGACGAACGCTCGATGGGAGACGGAAAGCGCGCTTGCTCATGAGCCCGTTAGCCTAGCTTCAGAGGCTGACGGCAGCAAAAAGAAAAAGCGCGGTGGTGTGTGGACGACTAGCTCCGTGGGGCCAGCCGATCGATCCATGCCCGGAACGCGACCAAGAAGGTGCGGAGTTTTTGTCGCGTCTCGGCGTCGGTGAGCCGCCCTTCAGCGTCGAACTTCTCGTGAGCTTTGGCGACGAAAAGCTCCGGCTTGTTCATGGGCAGCATGTTGGTAAAGATGCACACTTGGCGCGTCGCCAGCTGACCGCGCACCGTGCCCAGCATGCCCGGACTGCAGCCCATCAGTGCGAGAGGCTTTCCGTCGAGAGGCGGGTTGGGGGGGCGCGAGGCCCAGTCGATCGCGTTCTTCAGCACGCCCGAGATTGAGAAGTTGTACTCGGGAGAGCAGATGACTAGAGCATCGGCCGCTGCGATATCCGCCCGGAACCGCTGCACCGACTCCGGCGGACCGGGCTGATAAAGATCGTCATTGTAGAGCGGAATATCGTGCAGATCGCGGAGCTGCAGCGACATCCCCTCTGGCATCTCCTCCGAAGCGGCGCGCAGCAGTGAGCGGTTGAACGAGTCCTTGCGCAAGCTGCCGCAGATACCCAGCACCTGGATCGGCTTTGTCGTCGTCATGCGCCGAATCGTATCATTCCGGAGGTGTCAGCGGGTGGGCTTCGCTGGTGTGGTGCCAAGAGCCTCCGGTCCGGGAGAGCACGAGCTCGGCCACTCCCTCGACGGCAGTCATCGGTAGCGCGAGCCTGGGCGGTAGATGCAAATCGATTGCATCTTCAAGCTGAGAGAAGTCCAGTGCAACGGCGCGCAGTGCGATGCCCATGAGGTCATTATCGCCGGGCGCTCCGTACAACGTATCGCCGAAGATTGGACAGCCTCGCCTAGCTAGCTCGACGCGCAGCTGATGTCCACGACCCGTGCGCGGGCGAAGGCAGAAATGCAAAGAACTTGCATCGATCGCGAATAACAGAACGTCCGTGATCGCTGGCTTGCCGGCAGGATGGACGTAGGCTCGCTTCTTGCCGCGCATGAGTGTCGTCGTCCAGCGTACCCACTGACCGAGCTGGGAATCCGTCGGGGCTGAGCCATGGCAGCGGGCCTGGTAAGTCTTCTCGATCAGGTGGCGTTCGAAACCCGAGCACAGGCAGCGATGAGCCGAGGCGCTTCGCGCAAACACCAAAAGACCGGAGACATCTTCGTCAAGTCGATGCACAGGCCAGAGTCGTCCGCCGATCTGCCTTTGCAGTCGGGTACCGACTACGGGGCGGGGATCGGCGGCCCCTGCGTGACTTGGTACCGAGAGCCAGCCGGCCGGTTTATCGACGACAACGACCTGAGAATTCTCAAACACGATGGGGATCGGCCCATCTGCCACAGCCATCACCGCTGCGTTCTAGCACGTCAGTCACGGGCTCAGCGAGGGAGGATGCGTCGCCGATGGCGTACGTATGGCCGGGAGGATCCCTGTTTGGAGGGCAGTGAATTTTTCTGGTTGACTTTGAAATGCCGCCGCGTAGAGTGCTCTTGCTGTTCGCGACTTCTAGGCACCTCAGCCTGCGACAGCAACCTAAAAACTCAATTGATGCGGGGTGGAGCAGCCTGGTAGCTCGTCGGGCTCATAACCCGAAGGTCGGAGGTTCAAATCCTCCCCCCGCTACTGCACGCGGAGTCAACCAATTGGATGGCTCCGCGTTTTTTTTCTCCTGAAAATCTCTGCTGTGTCCACCCTCGGGCTCCCCAGCGTCGACCCAGGGCGCATGAGCAGGCCGCGAATCCGAAGGAAAGTCCAGGCCCTGCCTGGCGATGTCAGAGCCACGAAGTATAAGGGAGTCCTCAGCCCCTCACGGAGGTGTGAAGATGCGATCCCGTTCTTCCGCAGTGGTGTTCTGGTTGGCCGTTCCGGTCGCGGTATGCATGGCGGTGTTAAGCGGAGTGCGGCGCATCTTGATGGCGCTAGTTCGCTGGGCGCTTGTCGCGGGTAGCTACCCATCGCTGGGGCGCGATGTCGGCGTGGATGTGTGGCGGGTGCTGTATTCGCCGCAGAGAGGTGGGGCACGCCCGTCCTCCCGGCGGCCGGCTCGCACTCCGGCGCATGGAGTCTGTGTTCACTCGGGGAAAGCCCCGGTGCCGCGTGCGCGCCTAGTTGCCTAGCTGCGACGTCGGCTGAGCAGGTTAGGCCGAAAGCGGCACAATCGGTGTGCCTAACTCGTCGAGGATGACCTTGGCGAGTGCCAGGAGCAGCCGGTCATCCCCTCGCTTGCCGACTAGCTGTACGCCGAGCGGCAGAGGGTGATCTGGCAGGCGCACGGGAATCGAGATGGCCGGATTCCCCGCGGCGTTGAGTGGCGCGGTAAACGCTCCATAGGGCGCGACCTGCCCCAGTAGCTCTTCGGGGGGCACACTGGCAAAGCTTCCTACGCTGGGGGCATCGCGCGGCACCGTCGGTGTAACGTACACGTCAAGGTCTGCCAGCCAGGCATCGATTCGCTGCCGGAAAAGCTCGCGGGCGGCGAGCGCGGTCTCCATGGTGACGGCCCGTCCCTCCCGCCGCAACAGACGGGTTGCTGGCTGTAGCAGGGCCTCGCGGAGCACGAACATCTTGGCGGCGAGGAAGCGGAACATCGGTAGGAATTCTTCCAGGGATCCGGCCGGTGACACCCCGGGCTCGACGTGATGTCCAAGATCCTCGAGCACGCGCAGCACTCGAAGGACAGCTCGCTCGGCGTGGGGCTCGACGGGGGTGATGGGGTTTTGGCAGCTGTAGCGGATGCGCAGCCCAGGCGATGGTCGATGAGCGACGCGATCGCGAAAACTCCCGCCAGGCGGCGGAGTGGCGCT
>DAORCZ010000668.1:0-5063 GCA_035345735.1 Pseudomonadota bacterium
TGGCTCGTCTGAAAGCGATGCGTGCGCCCGGTGCGGATCTGCTGTCCGGCTTGGCCGCGGCCGAGCGTCAGGGCTCGCGCTTGGTGCTGCACGTCGGCAGTCCGGGGCTCGCCGAGTGGCTGTCTTCCGAAAGTGTCGCGCGGCGGTTGTGGCAGGCCCTGTGTCAGGTCGTCACGGCCCCCCGCGATGGCGCGATTCACGTCGAGGTCTCGGCCAGCGAGCGCGAGCGAGCCCTGCGCACCGCGGTTCGGTTGCAGCGACGCTTCGATGACTTGGTCGGCGATCGTCCCGACAGCGAAGGCGAGGCCAACCGCAAGCTGGCGAGCGGCTATCAGCTCGCCACCGACACCGCTGTGCCGCGCTCGATGCTGCCGCAGGACCCGTGATGTGGGGCGGCCTGCAGAAGCAGCTACGGCAGCGCTTGCGACAGGGTCCAGCGGCCTCCCCACCGTCGCTGCAGATGGAGGAAGGGCGTGTGCTGGCGGATCCCGCGCGTTCGTCTTTCGCGATGTCCGAACCCGAACCCGCCGAGGCAGTCTGTGCCGAGCACGCCGCGGCTCTCGCGGTACTTGCCGAGCAGCAGCCACGCCTACATGAGCGCCTGCAGCGCCTCGACGCCGGGCAGCTTGCCGCCGTCTTTGCCGACGAGCCGGCCGCTCTGGTGCGGGCGCCGGTGGGCTCGGGCAAGACCACCGTCCTTGTGCATCGCCTGCTGTATCTGCACCTGTGTCGCGGCATTCCGCTGCACCGCATCGCGCTTCTCACGTTTACGCACCGTGCGGCGGCTGAGCTTCGTGAGCGCATCGTTGCAGTCCTCGATACCGACGTGCCGAGCGACGCGCTGTGGCTGACTGGCACCTTTCACGGTGTGGCCCGCACGCTCTTGCGGCGCGTGCTGTCGATCACGCAGCTTGGCTATCGCCCCGACTTCGCCATCCTGGATGAAGAGGCGACGGATGCGCTGCTCGCCGAGCTGATCACCTCCCATCGTCTGCGCGTCGGCCGAAGGCAGAGCCTGCGTCAGCGACTGCGGGCGCTCGGGCCCGCTGACCACCAGCCCACCGATCTGTCGCGACTGGCTGTCCTGTTTGCGGAGGCCAAGCGCGAGCGCAACGTGCTCGACTTCAATGACCTGATCGAACACGCCGTTACTCTGCTGCCGCAGGCGCTGGCCGCGACGGGGGAAGGCGGCCCTGACTGGTCGCCGCAGGCGGTCCTCGTTGATGAGATGCAGGACTGTGAAGAGCGCGATCTCGCCCTGCTGCGGGCCCTGCGCGGACCGATGACGCAGTTTTTTGCCGTCGGCGATCCCTATCAGGCGATCTATGGCTTTCGCGGCGGCGCACCGCAGATCTTTGCTCGCGCCGAGACCGACTTCGCGTGTCGCGCCTATGCGCTGCCCTGCAACTACCGTTCGACGCGGACCATCGTGCAGGGAGCGCGCGCCGTGCTGGGCCTGCAGCCGGCGGCGGGTGGGGCGCCCGGTGGACTGCGGGCGGTGCGCGGCGATGGCGAGCGCATCGTGGTGCGCCGTCATCACGACCCGGTGGCCGAGGCGATCTATCTGGCCGAGCGGATCGCGCGCCTGCTTTCGGCAGGCGTTCTCGCCCGCGAGATCGCCGTGCTGTTTCGCCTGCGAGCGCAAGCCGCGCCGCTGCGCGAGGCCTTGCAAGCACGCGGCCTGCCCTGCATCGAGCATCACGAAAGCCCAGCCACTTCAGATGAGCGTGCAGCGGCCGGAAGCGACCCTCTCACCGACGAGCCGACGAGTGCTGCGGCTCCGCCCCTCGCGGATGCTGTGCGCCTATCGACTCTGCACGCCGCCAAGGGTCTGGAGTGGCGCTACGTGTTCCTGTCGGGCATCAACCAGGGGCTGTTGCCGCTGGGGCGCGGCTTTCATCTGGACGTTGCGCACGATGCCGAGGAGCGCCGGCTGCTGTTCGTGGGCATCACTCGCGCCAAGGACTGCGTCGAGATCTCGTATCACGCGCGTCCGCACGAGCCGCGAGCGGTCGGCGAGCCCAGCGACTTTCTTTCGGCGCTGCCGGCCGAGTTCGTCGACTGGTCGCAAGGCATCGAGACGGCGCTCCCGCAGGTCGTGAAACCCCGGGCCGAGGTACCGAACGAGAGCCCGGCCGAATCCCCCACGGCGATCGCTGCGCCCCCGGCTGGGCCACCCGCCGACGAGCCGTCCGCGGCATCGAGCCGCGCGGCGGCAGCCGGCTGGCAGGCAGGACAGGCGGTACGTCACCCGCGCTATGGCGCTGGCGTGGTGGTCGCGGTGCTCAAGGACACCCTCGACTGCAACTTCGGCAAGCTGGGGGCCCGCTCGTTTCCCGTCGCGCTGTGTCCGCTGCAGCGGCTGGGGTAGCGGCCTGCTAAGCGGTTCGCGGCAGCGCGGTTAGCAAGCCTGGCGTCCCGCGCGGACCGCACGTCGTCGGGCGCGGAGCAAGAGGAGCCCGGGCCAGAGGGCCAGCCAGGGTCCGGCGGGGACGGGCGCGGTGGGGCTCAGCGCACAGCCGGCGCTCATCATCGCTGGCGGCGGGTCGGTCGTCGGGGGTGTGGTCGATAGCGCAAGCTCGACGCTGCGCGCCTTGGCACCGCGCTGGGCCGAGGTGACGACCACAAGCAGTGACTCGCCGCTCTGCAGGGTCACCCCGTGATCGGGCGTAAGCGGCTGCAGGGGGGCCCCGGCGCTGGGTCGGCCATCGCCCCCCACCACCAAGCCGGCCAGCGCAGAGGCCTCTTTACCCAGCGGATCCGACAGGCTGACATAGACCGTGCTTCCCGTCGCTGGGCGCAGTCGGAAATAGCGCGCCGACAGGCCATAGAAGGCCAGGCTGGTGCGGCTGTCGGGCTGGGTCAGCTCGGTCTCGAAGCGCACGCTGGGATACTCGGCTGCGCGACGGTAGCCGCTGCCTGCCGTGGCCAGGCTGGCGCGCTCGCGAGTCAGCAGATTCCAGCGCGAAAACTCGATCCAGGCGTCGCGCAGCGTCGTTCCGTGCTGGCGCAGGATCTCTTCCGTGGCGTCGAGGAAGTGCGGCACCACGCTGACTTCCTTCTGCTCTAGGCGCTCCCAGATCTGGCGGATGGTATCGGGGCCGTGGCGCTCGGACAGATACTCGACCCAGACCGCTGTGCCGTAGGCGTAGGTCGCGGCGCCACCCGAGCCCATGCTCTGATCGAAGGGCCGCTCGGGCTCGCGAAAGAAGGCGGGCAGAAAGCCCAGGTAGTCGCCCCAGGTGCCGGGGCTGTCGGGGAAGACCTGCAGCTCGTTCCACACCGCCGTGCCCTCGGTGAAGGTCCGCCACTGACCGGCGTTGTAGGCGTCCTGGATGTTGTGGAAAAGCTCGTGGCTGGTCAGGACTTCGACGCCGTCTTTTTCGCTGGGGTAGTGGCTGGTCTTGTAGCCGGGGTTCATCACGAAGTAGCCCGAGCAGCGCCCCGGCGTGCCGCCTAACGTCGCGGGGGTGCCGTCGGTGCAGACCTCGCTGACGCGATAACCATCGCTGCCGCTGCCGGCGATGCGCAGATAGATGTCGAAGCGGCCATCGCCGCCATAGTCCGGCCGGTCGTGATAGATGCTGTCGTCGAGCGGGGGGCGAAAGCCGCGCCGCGTGATCGTGCTGTCGTAAGTCGCCTCGGCCGAGCGGCCGACCAGCTCGACAAAGTCGGGGACGCCGTTCTTCGGCGCTTCGTCCGTCAGATCGACGGCGTTCTCGCCGGTCTCGACGTAAAAGACGCGGAAGTGACCGCCGGGCGGATCGTAGAACTTGGCGGGGATGCCATAGCCGTTGCCGTTCGCGCCGGTGCCATCGGTGGGTCGGATCTCGCTCAGCCGACTGGCGACGCGATCGACGGAGGCGGTGGGCTCTCCCGTGCCTCCGGGATCGCCGCAGGCCAGCGCGAAGACTGGCAGCAGACCCAGCGAGGAGGCCGCGGTGCGACGGTGCGTGATCATGGCAGGTAGCCCCAGGTCAGCGTGTAGTTGCCGCCGGCCATCCCTTTGTAATAGCCGGTGAGCTGGACCTTGATGTGCCCCTTGCCATCGCGGCGCTTGAGCACCCAGACCTCAGTCTTGGGGATGAGGCGATTGGTGCCCATCTCGTACGTGTACCAGTCGGAGACGAGGGTGGCCAAGCCGCCGATGGGGTCTAGCTGGGCCTCGCACTTGTCGTTGAAGTAGAGGTCCTGCTCGAAGCCAACCGTGGGCGCCGTCTTGACGTCGGCCAGCGTCTTGTTATCGACGCGGCTGAGCAGCACGCCACCGGGGCCCGAGTCGCCGCTGTTGATCTTGATCTGCCAGCGCTTGAGCGCGATGTCCCAGGCGCTGCTCTTGCGCGCCGCGACGTCATCGATCTCGACCTTCTTGTTGCCGATGAGATCGAGGTAGATGAACGGGTTCTTGCCGTAGTCGCGACTGCCGCCGGCGGTGGCATCGACCTCGGCGGTCCATACGCCTGATCCCGCCGGCGACTCGCTGACCGTGACGACGCCGGTCGAGACGGTGTCAATCGGCCGCACATCGAAGGGAAGCTCGCACAGCGGTCGGGTCGGCGTCATGTCGGGAGGCGTGCCCGCGTCATCGCAGGGCTCCTCGTGATGGCAGCCGGGGGCAGCGGCCCACAGCGCCGAGAGCGCAAGAGCAGCCGAAAGAGACAGAGCAAGGGTTCGACGGGGCGACATGGAGAACTCCGTGGGGGCGAGGGGTGGGGCCGTGGGCGGCGCGGGCACGATGGCGGGCTCGGCTGGAGACGAAAATCGCGACGGGCCCGACCCTGAACGTAGATGCGGCCGCATCCTAGCGCAGGCTAGGGGCCGGCGTGCGTTTTCTGCACACATGCACACCCCCTGTGGTAGGGTCCGGCCAAAGGAGCCGGTTTTATGAGCAATCGCTTCGCACGAGTAGTCCTCAGCAGCCTCGCAGGTGCGGCGCTGTACATCGCCGCGGGCTGTGATCATCACGAGCCCTGCAAAGACATGGCGGGCCCGCCTGACATGACGTCATCGATGGACGACATGAGCACCCCGCCGCGCGATATGGCGATGTGCAATCCGGCTTC
>DAORCZ010000669.1:0-5057 GCA_035345735.1 Pseudomonadota bacterium
CCTCAACGCGATTGCCCTCAAGAACATCCTGACGCAGCCCGCGGGGCCGCTGACCAACCTGCAGAGCCTGCGCGACAAGAGCCTCGATGCGGTGTGGAACCGCCTCAAAGCCAGTCCCTACGCCAACAGCGCGCAGAAGAACTTCATCGACAGCTTGGCGACCTCGCGGCAGCAGGTCCGCTCGATCTCGCAGAGCCTGCTTTCGAACCTCAGCGGCATCACCAGCAATGATGGGGACGGCCAAGTCACCGCCGCCGTGGCACTGATTCAGATGAAGATCGCGCCGGTCATCGTGATCAGGATTCCCTTTGGCGGCGACAATCACTCGGATGCCAACCTGCAGAACGAGTCTGACGACGGAATGTCCGCCGACAGCCCGACCAACCCGACAAGTGGCGTGCCGCTGATCGTCACGCTGATGAGCAAGCTGCAGTCTGCCGGTCTGCAGGACAAGGTCACGTTCGCCACGCTCAACGTGTTTGGTCGCACGCTGACGCAGCTTGGCTCGGCAGGCCGCAACCACTGGGCCGAACACCACGTCTCGGTGATGATCGGCTCGAAGATCAAAGGCGGCGTGGTCGGCGGTATCCAGATGAACAGCAACCTCGGCGAATACACGGCGATGACGGTCGACTCGGCAAGCGGGGCCGCCAACCTGAACGGTGATGTACCGACGAGCGATCTGTTGGCCTCTTTCGGCAAGACCCTGTGCCACGCCGTCGGCATGCCGGGGGCGGTCTACGACCAGCAGATCTCCAAGGGCAAGCCCATCCTCGGCGCGCTCGTCTAGCGCCTAGGCATCGCCGGATTCGCCTCGCCACATCCGCATGAGCCGCCCCCCACTTCACGCGCCGCTCCCCACCCCACTTCCTCTCTGCTAACGCACCCAGCAGACCCACGCCCGATTCACCCGCGGCCCAGCTCGGGATCGCTGCCCATGCTGGCGTCACGGCATGCGACGAATCGGTGCGCTGGCCTCCTCGCGCCAGAAGGAGTCGCCAGCGTCGACAGATCAGGGCCGACATTGCCGCGCGCACTGTCCCCCATGCAGCAAGCCCGCCCGGTCCATGTACAACAACCTGCGTCGCTGTAGGGACCGGCTTAAACCCTGCTCACGTCCCCGACCGCCAGTGCCGAAGGCAGCACGTGCCCGACAAACGAGCTGCTGCTAAAGGCATCAAACTGCCCACTGCCCCGGCCTAGCGTCACGCCGACGCGGCCTGCCACCGACGCTGTGGCCGCCGCAAGATCCATCTGCCCATCCTTGTTGAGATCAGCCAGCGCAACAATCGTCGGCCCGTTCTCAAACGTCAGGCTCGGCCCCAGGCTCAGCCGCCGCCCGCCTTCATTGATCACCAGCCCCACGTCGCCGCCCACCTGATAACCCACCGCCACGTCCAGCCGGCGGTCGCCGTTGACATCGCCGACATCCACCGAATAGGCCGCGCTCGGCAGCGCGATGCGCAGCGAGCCGCCCTTGCCAGCACCGAAGCTGAGCGAGCCGTTGTGGTAGCTGAACAGATCGGTGCGGGTGACCTCGCTGTTTTGACCGCGGACGTAGACCGGCACATAGCCGGTCTTGCCGGGGCTCGCCGGAAGCTGCACCTGCGTGCTGAGACCATCGCTGGAAAGGATGGTGGCGGGCTGGCCGTCGATCGTGACCTGCTGCAGGTTGTAAAGGCCCAGGCCGAGGAGGTTCAGGGTGGCCTCGCCAGAGTTGGGTCCCGTCGGAGGATCGACGCGGTCTAGGCGCAGGCCGGTGCTGCGCGGATCGAGCGGCTCGCAGCGCTCGGTGGTCGCACTGCAGGTCTCATTGACCGTGCACAGATCGGTGTTGAGCATGCAGTTGTTGGGATCGGCGGCGCGATACGCGTTCCACAGATCACAGCTTGTCGCCAGTAGGGCGAAGACAGAAAAAAGGAAGACATCGCGGCGGGGCATGAACACCTCCGTACATAAGCCAAGACAGCATCGAACATCGCGGGCAGGCTAAGGCGAAGCAGGAGCTGGCGGCGCCGGGGCAGCGATTGGCTCGTCGGGCAGGAGGACTCGTTTGCGCTCGCCCGGCAGGGCCAGCAGCACCGCTCCGGCCGTAATCGCGATGCCGCCGACGACCGAGAGAGCAGCCCCAGGCGCAGCCGTCTGATAGATAAAGCGACAGGCACCGGTGGCGCTGATGCGATCGGCGCCGTTGCACGAACCATCCAGCGCCAGCCCCGAGATCCCAAAGCCCAGCAGCACCAGACCCGCGGCGATGCTCGCTCCCCCGGCGATCAGGCGATAGCGCGGGCGCGGCTGGCGCACAAAAATGTAGCGCGGCTCGGGTCGATCAAACGAGAGCGGGGCCAGATCGAACTCGACGCGCTCGGGCTGGCCGCCGCGTAGCTCAAGCGGGCGCTGCTCGCTGCGGTAACCCGGGCGACTGGCCGAGAGCGTGTAGCTGCCAGCCCACATCTCGCGCTCGATGGGCGTGCGCCCGATGTTGTTTTCACCGATCGAGATGCTGGCCGCCCGCGGATCGGAGGCGATGGTCACGAGGGCATGCTGGCGGTTAAGTCCGGTAGAAAACAGCCGTGCGATGATCGGCCGCAAGCCAGCCGGCAGCGACTGCCCCGCCTCAAAATCCAGACTGACGGGCGGCGCCGCAGGATCCTCGATCAGCTGATGCAAGAGGAGCAGCTTCAGCGGTCCACGCGGGCTGGCTGCTGGGGCGTCCGTGGCGGCGGGCGGGCTCGCGGCGCCCCCGGATTCTGCGCGGGGTGATGCAGCGGGAATTGGCTCCGTGGGTTTGCGATCGGCCGGGGTCGGGCTGGCAGCAGCAGGCGGACTGCTCGGCGGCGGACCCGCGGGAGCCGGACTCGCGGCGGGCGTCGACACCCCGGGACCTGTCGCGGGCGGACTTGCCGGGGCGGGACTTGGCACCGCGCCCATCGTCGATCCCGGCGGCCCCAGAAGCGGTGGGGGGGGCGGCGGCGGCGGCAGCACCGCCCCCAGCACGAAGTCGGTCTTGTTCTTGGCAGCCAGCTGTCGCCAGCAGCGGACTTGCGACAGACAGTCCTTGAGCTCAGGCGCCGCCGTCAGCGCCACCTCCGGCCGCAGCACCGTGACCTGCTCGTCGGCGGCGGCCTCTTCGGCCAGCGACCAGAATTCGCGCCGCGCCGCATCCGCCAGACTTGGAGCGTCAAGCACGACGAGGACCGTCGGCAGCTGACTGAGCAGCATGGCCCCGCTTGTGCGGTTGCTGCGCACTTCGGTGACGCGCCCCTGCTGCACCAAGATCGGCGAGTCGAGCGCCTTTTCCGGATACTGCAGCGCCATGCTGTGCGTCCCCACCGAAAGCAGGAGCGGCGAGGTCAGCGGCAGGACGCCGACCGTACGCTGATCGACCACCACCACCGCGCCGGCATCGCCCAGCACCCGCACCTCGCTGCTCGGCGGCGGGGTCTGGGCCAGCACCAGCTGAGCCTCGCGGTCGGCGCTCTCGTCGGCGGGCCGCGCCGGGTCGGCGAGGTAGCGGCGCATCAAATCATAGGCATCCAGGCTGCGCCCTTCTGCGACCGCCAAGCGGGCCAGTAGCAGCAGCAGCTCGGGCACCGGTGCGCGACGAAACGCCGCATCCAGCGCCTGCCGCGCCGCCGCATAGTTGCCCTGGGCCAGAGCGTTTTTGACCTGCTCGCGCACGGCGGCGGTCGGGTCTGACTTGCTGCTCGCCTTCTTCGGCCCGACCCGGGCCGGCGGGCGGGGCTTGGCCAGGGACGTCGCAACGGGCAGGAGGCCCATCGTGGCCGCCACGAACAGCAGCGCACGGAGGCGGAGGAACCGGTTCGGTCGCCAGGGGGGCGGTAGGCGGCGGGAGCAGTCCATACGCAGCGTACTGGCGAGAATATCACCCCCAGCACGTCGGGGGGAGGCCGCGTCGACGTCGCCGAAGACGGAGGTCCGCCGGCGGTCTACAGCGGATTGTTCAGCAGGAAGTAGACGCTGTGATCCGCGCCGTCCATAAAGCCGTGGGCATAGCCCAGCTGCAGCATAAACGGCAGGTAGTAGCCCAGGCTACCGTCGAGGCGCAGCTCGCCGCCGACGCTGACGTTGAACTTATCGAGAGAAAACGGGCCAAAGAAGGCGGTGCCGATGTCGCTGTAGACGGCGCCGTGCAGTCGCCACAGGAAGCCGGGCAGCGTCTCGTAGCCGCGCTCGATCCACAAAAGCGGAAAGCGGTATTCCAGGTTCAGCACGTGCATCTGGTCGCCGTAGAACTCGCCGGGCTGATAGCCGCGCAGGCGAGGCTGACCGGGACGCGCCCCCAAGAGCGCCGCGCGCAGGAAGTCTTCGCTGGTCGGGAAGCCGCCGACGTAGAAGTAGCCGCGCCGCCGCAGGTCGCCACCGCTGATGCCGCCGTCGTAGCCGATGCTGAGGGTGTGGTTTTTCGCCCACCACCAGGGGAAGGGCATGCCGATGTACTGCACCGCGGTGACGCGCAGCGAATACACCGTGTACTGCGATCCCAGCGCCGGGTGTGCGATGCTGGCGGACAGGCCGATGTAGCGACCGCGCTCGGGCCCGACCGAATACAGGAAGCGCCGCGCATCGCTGTAGGCAAAGCTGGCGTTCAGCGTCGCGTAGCGTCCGACCTCCGGCGTACTCGGGATCAGATCATCGGGGCCGGGGATGCGCGCCGGGCTCATGTTCCGCCAGTTGCTAAAGCTGTACGAAAACGACAGCGTGGCCGAGCGCGCCACGTCGCGCAGGATGGGCAGCGAGGTGCCCATCGCGCCGGTGATCGCCTCTTCGTCGTAGGTGGCCGGCAGGCCGTTTACGCGAATGCCGCCGCGCGGATACATCTGCCGCGAAAAGTCGATGTACAGCGAGTTCCACAGGCGGTTGTAGGTGTAGCGCCCAAACACGCCGGTGGCGTCGGCCCAGCGCTGCCGCTCGTCGTCCTCGAGGCCCTCCAGCGTGGTGACCGCCCTCCCGGCCACCCGCTCGAGCGGCAGCTGGCAGGAGACCTGGACCTTGTCGTCGACCATCACCGTGCAGCACCCGCACTGGCCCGACGG
>DAORCZ010000670.1:0-5056 GCA_035345735.1 Pseudomonadota bacterium
TGATAAAACATCTCCAGGATCGCTTCCCAGCCGTGGCCGCCGCGCTCTAGCCAGTCGGTCAGCGTCCCGCCCTCGGCGA
This sequence comes from Pseudomonadota bacterium, assembly GCA_035345735.1. Taxonomy (GTDB): domain Bacteria; phylum Myxococcota_A; class Polyangia; order Palsa-1104; family JAEUJZ01; genus JAEUJZ01. The sequence continues at coordinate 80 of DAORCZ010000670.1, forward strand.
ATTCCATGGCCACGAAGACCTGCTCGAAGGCGGTGCCAACGTCGTAGACGGCGATGACGTTGGGATGCGACAGCCGCGCCATGGCTTGGGCTTCGCGCTGCAGGCGGACGCGCCCCTCGCTATCGGCGGCCCTGCCGGAGGCGGCGTGCAAGAGCTTGATCGCCACCTTGCGGTTTAGCTCGGGGTCGTAGGCGGCGTAGACCACGCCCATGCCGCCGGCGCCGAGGCGCTTGACGACGAGGTAGCGGCCGATGGTCGCGCCCTTGGGCAGTTCGTTGGTCGAGGTCCCGATGGGCAGCGTGCTGGTCGCTACCGGGGGGGCTGGCGGAGCGGAGGCGGAGGTACTCATTCTCCGTCAGTTTATCGCAGCCGGCGGGGCAAGTGTGAGCCCGCGCATCGACGAGCGCTGTGTCGTTCGGCCACCGTCCGAGTTTGCTAAACTGCCCAGATGCAGAGTCTTTCTGGGCGACGAGCTTCCAGCCAGAGTAACCGTCCACGGTCCCGGCGTCGGGCAGGGGCAGCGTGGGGCACGGTCCTTGCCTTAGCAGCCGGGCTACCCAGCCTTGGCTGCGTCACGGGGCGACCTGACTACACGGTCAACGTACCGCCCAATGTGCTGTCGATCCGCCCGCCGCAGTCGGTGCTGTTTGTCGAGGCCCCGCTATCGCTGGCGCCGCTAGAGCACGAGGTCGATCAGGTCATCTCGCGGGTGGTGCCGCCGGGGCGGGGGGGCCAGCTGCGCATGGGCATCCTCGATATCGGCTATCGCCTGAGCCGGCAGCCCACCAGCATCGTCGCCGCGCCGCCGGGCCTGTCACTGCGCCTGCCCGTGGTCGGCGATGTGTCGATCGGAGCCGGCTTTCTGCGCTGTCAGGCCGGGGGCGTTGGGGGGCTGTTTTCCGTCGGGGCACGGCCGACGTTGGACCCGTCGGGGGCGCTGGTCCTGGCCGATACCCAGGTCGCGGTGTCGCCGCTTGGCGCCATCCAGTGTGCGGGGCTCTCGGTGCCCACGCCGAACCTGTTCTCGTCGATCCTCGACCCGATCTCGCAGGGGCTTTCGAGCGCGCTTCGGTCGTATCGCTTGCCGCTCGGCTCGCTGGTGCAGGAGGGGTTAAAGCAGCTCGCGACGCCGCGCAGCCTGCAGCTGTCGGGGCAGCCGGCTTGTCTTGACCTGGCGCCCTCGGCTCTGGTGGTGGCGCCTCCGGCTCCCGGCGAGCGGGCAGGGGTGGTGGCGCTCAAGCTGGGGGTCGAGGTGGCCCCGCGTCTGAGCTTAGGCGCTTGCCCGGCCGCGACGGCGCCAGCCCCGACGGCGGTCAGCGTCCGCGACGCCAGCCTGGGCGAGGACTTCCGGCTGCTGGTGGCGGTGGCGGTGCCGGCCTCGGCGCTGGAAGCGCGGCTGCGGCCGCAGCTCGTCGGCAAGCGGCTGGGGGGCGGCGCGACAGCGGTGACGGTCACCGGTCTCCAGGTCGGCGATGCCTCGGGGCGCGTGCTGCTCAAGCTCGATGTGGTCGGCGCGTTCACCGGCGCGGTCTTCCTGTGGGGCACGCCCGAGGTGCGCGAGGAAGGCGGCGCCCATCTGCTGCGTGTCCCCGACCTACGCCTCGCCGCCGAGAGTCAGTCGGCAATCGAGAACCTGAAGCTGCAGCTGGCCCAGCTGTGGGAGGGCGATCTGGCGGCCCGCCTGCGCGAACAGCTGGTGTTGGACGTCAGCCGCCCGCTCGCCGAGGCGCGTCAGGGTCTGTCGGGGACGCTGCAGCTGCAAGGCGGGGGCTGGCAGCAGGTGGCCGGCACGCTGGGCGGTCGCGGCTTGTCGCTCAACTCGAACATCGCGCAGATCGTTCCGCAGGCCGTGATCTCGCAGCCCGGCGTGCTGGTCGTCCACACCCTGCTGGTCGGGCGGCTGCGGCTTGTCGTGCAATAACTCCCTGATTTATCTGTAAATCGGGGACCCCAAGGAATGCATCATCAGTCCGGTGTGCATTCCTGCTTTTATGAATAATGACAAAAAACCTAAGGGGGCAGTCGATGTCGGTATCTAAGTCTAGTATTCTTTCTGCCGCACTCCTTTTGGGGTGCGGGGGCCTTGTGGCCTGCGGTTCGCCGGCGGGCTATCTGGGGGCCGAGCCCACCCTCAGCGGCCAGATCCAGGGCTGGAGTCGCGGCAGTGACTTCGTCCTGCAAGCCAACGTCCTCGCTGGGACGACCCTGATGGCGGTGGCGACGGCGCCGATCGATGCGATGGGAAACTTCAGCATCACCCTGCCGGGGGCGGCCACGCTGACTCCTTACCTGACGCCGCAGCACGTCGATGCCAGCCAGCCCATCCCCGGCTGCAGCGGTAGCAATGTGCAAATCAGTCCGCAGGACTTTTCGACTTTGGCTCTGCAGCTTAAGGCCGTGAGCGGAACTACTAAATTATCGGTCACGCACGGCAGTAAGACTCCTAACGTTGTCAACGTTGGTTATATTTATTCCGATGTCGCGCTGACCGAGACGGGCAGCGTGAGCTGCATGTTTTCGACCACCACGATCCAAGAGACCATCGACATCCACTTTGGCGTCGGCTGGAACCGGGAATGGAGCTCAACCGGCACGACCATCACCGTCTCTTCCGGGCCGCTACCCGACGGCGTGGTGTGGACCGCGCAGTAGCTTGATCGCGGCGCGCACGGGCGGGCGGCAATGCGGCATGATGTTGCGATGTCAGCCTCGCAACGTTTGCAGTCGGCGCGCTCTGCGGCCGGCCTGATGGGCACTGCTCTCGTCCTGCTTGGTGGCGGGTGTGTGACCACGCCGCCGGTCCGGCCGACGCAGGGCGTTTCCCAATCGCAGCCGACGCCGCAATCGCAGCCGACGACGCAGCCGACCCCGGGTCCACAGCCCCCGTCGGGTGTCCAAGGGGCACTCGCTACGCCCCCGACGGGCGACCCGAAGCCGCCCCTGCCCCCGGCGCAAAGCTGGCCGGATCTGCGCCTGCCCTGGGTCAACCCCGCCCGCTGTCTGAGCCGCTGTGACTACTCACCGGGCGAGGCGCTGGTGCGCATCAACCCAAGCGGAGAGGAAGATGCTCGCGGCAAGCTGCAGGTGGCGCGTCCGGCGCTGGCCCCACTGCAAGCCCTGCTCGTCGCGGCGCGGCAGGCTGGACACACCCTGCGCATCGAGTCCGCCTATCGTTCGTACAGCGAGCAAGAGCGGCTGTTTACGTCGATCAAAGAGATCGGCCGCGCCGCGCGTCCCGGGCACAGCGAGCATCAGCTGGGGACGACGATCGATCTGCGGCTGCCGACCTCCGCCGCCATCGCCTGGCTCGCCGAGCACGCGCCGGAGCACGGCTTTACGCTGAGCTATCCCCCCGGCAAGCAGCGCATCACCGGCTATCGACCCGAGCCCTGGCACATTCGCCACGTGGGGGTTGAGCTGGCGCGGCTCCTACAGAGCCGGGGCCTGATCCTGGAGGAAGCGTTTCGCGTCCAGCCCAGCCTTGGCGAGTCGGGCGGCTGCGCGGATTGTCCCTCGCCGGCTTCCCGCAAGGAGTGTGGGGCGGTGACGAGCGCCGGAATGTGCCAGGGCAGCGTGCTTAGCTTCTGCTTCGACGGCACGCTGGCCAGCGTCGACTGCGCGCTGTCGGGAGAGATCTGCGGGACGGCGGCGCCGAGTGCCGGCTCAGTCGCGACCCCCGGGGCGACAGACCCCCCGGCGGCCAGCTGTCAGCCCGCGCCTAAGCCAGCGATCTCGGTCAACCTGCCCGCTGTCGCGCGCTAGATGCCGTTATTCGGGCAGGTCGATGCGGCGATCGGCGCGACGCACACCAGCCCCGTACAGGTCTGACTGGCGTCGCAGTCGCCGTCTTTGGCGCAGGTCTTGCCGGCACACTCCTTGGTCGTCATCGAACAGGTCTCGCCGGCGGCCATGTTGCAGTTGCTGTCCATCGTGCAGTAGCGCGCGTTCTCTTGCGTCGCTTTGTCGTTGGCCCCGACACGCCGCGGGATGGCCTTGATGTACGTGTACAGTGCCAGCATGTCGTCATCGACGAGGCTCTTGTAGTCCGGCATCGGCGAGCCGAGCGGCCGCATGCTGGTTTCGTCGGCGTGCTTGGACGTGGTCAGCGTCTGCACAAACTGCGCGCTGGTCATCGACAGCCCCAGCATCTGGCCAGACAGGTTGGTCGACATCGTGCGCACCGTGCCCAGCGTCGGCTGCATCGCCGAGGCGGTCGCGAAGACGCGGCCACCGGCCAGGAACATCGGGGCATTCACCTTGCCCGCTGCCGTCGCCGGATTGGTGTGACAGTTGTTGCAGTTGAGCAGCGTCATCAGGTAAGCGCCGCGCCCAAAGACGCGCTTGTTGGCGTCGCTAAACAGCGCGAAGTTCGGCGGATCATCCAGCACCTGCAGCGCCTGACCGCGTAGCTCGCCAAGCGGATCGACGGTGTTGTCGGCGGGCAGCGTGCGCGACTGCGTCCCATCGGCGTAGGCGGTCGGCGATGCGGTCGGCGAGCCAGGCGCCGCCTTGATGTCGGCCATCACGGGATTGGCGACGGACGGGATGGCCTTGAGGTAGGCGTAAATGGCCTGCAGATCGTAGTTCGTCATCCAGCGATAGATGGTGTACGGCATGACCTGCATCAGGCCGTTGTCGACGAAGTCTTTGCCGGTGCGCATGCTCTCGATGAACTGAGCCTGCGTCAGCTTCATGCCGTTTGTCGCATCGGGCGTCAGGTTGCGGGCGTAGATCGGATTGGTGGTGGTGCCGAACATGCGTCCGCCCGACAGGAAGGTTGCCGCCGTCGCGCCGTGGCAGTTACCGCAGTTCAGTGTGACGACGAGATAGGCGCCGGTGCCCACAAGCTCCTTCTGATCGAACGGCATGTTCGAGGTGTCGATGGTGGCCGGCGAGAGCGAGAGACCGCGCTGCGCCCGCACCGACAGGGCCGGCTGCACCGCCATGTCCGGGCTGGCCATCGCCATATCTTCGGAC
>DAORCZ010000671.1:0-5049 GCA_035345735.1 Pseudomonadota bacterium
GCAAGCCGGCGCCGGCCTGGCCGCAGCCCATCAGGCGGGCATCGTTCATCGGGAACCCTAGAAGCCGAAATCACCGTCGAGAAATAGGTTTCGTGATGCAACTTCGGAAGGGGCTCGGAACGAAGGGAAGTCGCGGACTTAGCTAGGTTTCTCGACGGCGCAGAGGACGGCCGCGAGTTCTTTGGGACCCAACGTGGCGAGTGCCACGGACAGCCCACAACGGTCGATTTGCGCGGCCTCTGTCGTCGGGACACTGCGGGCAGGAGCGGCGGCGAGCTTGCATCTCTTGGCCTGCGCAGTCCACGGGCGGGCCACCCCAGACGGCTGGGCCGCCTGGGCACAAGCACACGTACACCCTCTCTCTCGGCGCCGATCATAACGAGCGCCTATAGGGGTCATAAAGCCGACGCACGGGAACAAGCGGTGCGCGCTGCCGATACTGCTTCTCAGTCACACACGTGGCTGGGGGGAATCGCATGGCGTCCTTGCAGACCGCAGCACCGGCCGTGGGCTCAGCCCCGTCGCCGGCTACCGATCTAGAACACCGCAGCGAGATCAGCGAACAGCACGAGAGCAGCGCCAGCGCCATTCCCAGCGCCACGCGGCGCGGCATCGAGCAGACGTTTGGCGTCGACCTCTCGGGCACGCGCATCCATACCGACACCGCGGCGGCCGACCAAGCCGATGCGCTGTCAGCACATGCCTTCACGGTGGGCCAAGACATCTACTTCGGGGCGGGTGCGTTCGCGCCCGGCACGCGTGAGGGCGACCGCCTGCTGGCCCACGAGCTGGCCCATGTCGCGCAAGGCAGCGCCGGGCCGCAGTGCAAAGCCGTCAGCAGCGAGCCAGGGGACGCGGCCGAACTCGAAGCCGATCACGCCGCCGATCTTGCGGTGCAGAACATCTACGACGGTGGCCAGAACCGCGTGCAGCTGTCGGCAACGCCGACCGCAACGCATATGCGCAAGGCCCAGAAGCCCAGCATCGCTGGCGAGGCCAGCCGACGGGAATCGACGGTGCTCAGCGTCAAGACGCCGGCCCGCCCGAGTCATGGCTCGGCGTTCTATCAGCTGATGTCGGCGATGGGACAAGCGTCCGAGATCGACACCCTCGATCGCGAGTACATGGTCTTCGCCGGTCTGCTGCCGCTGCTGCAGATCAGCATGGATCGCGTGGGCACGCTCGAGCGTGAGACCGGGCTGTCGGCGTCGAGTCCCAACCTGGTCGTGGCCTACTTTGAGAACCTCGCGAAGAAGGGCGAGAGCAGCGGCAACATCGCGCAGGAAGTGAAGTCCCTGACGCAGGGCACGGACAGTGTGAAGAAAGCGATGGTCAGCGGCTCGGGCGGCCTGCAGAGCGCCATTCACGGCGTGCAGGTGGCGCAGCTTGAGCTGGAAGTCGCGCTCAACGAAGCCAAGATCGATGCGATCAGCGAGGAGAAGCAGTCGAAGGAAGGCGAAGCGACGGCGATTCAGGATCGCTATCAGCTGGTAGTCGACAGCCTGGCCGGCGCGACCAAGCTGATCTTTGCCGCCGTCACTTTCGATGCCGGAGCCATCACCGGGCTGGGCTCGGCCTTGACCGCCGATGGCTCGCCGGTGACCGAGCTCGCCGGAGCCGGTGCCGAAGCGGCGAGCGGCAGCCGCCTGGCGATGCTCGACCCGCAGTGGCAGTCGCTGCAGCGAACCATCGCGGCGCTGGAAGGAAAATTGGCCAGTGCCAAGCGCGAAAATATCAACAATAAAATAAAAATCGCCAACACTAATTTGAAATCCGCCTGGGAGAATTTGCGCGGACGTCAAAACGATATTCTGCAGGCTCAGCTGCAGCGGCGAAATGACTATGCCGCAATTGGCCAGGCGGGCGATAAGGCCAAAGTCGGGGGCGGCGCCGAGACCAACCAAAACGCCGCCGAAGGGCATGGCGAGCAGATCATGCTCCTCGTCGCTGGCATTCGCGAGCGCGGCCTGATGATCCGCGAGTTCAAGGGCTTCCTGAGCTCGGCCGGCTCGCTGACCGATACCGCGGCGCAGAAAAAGCAGGTGAAAGAATATGACGCCGCCTGCCGCGCCGCCGGCCCCCATAATCAAGGATATCTATGGCGTTCCGGAATGGGATACGTGAAAGACGACGGCAGCGTATGGGAACATGATAGCTGCACAAAATACATTGATATCTACATAGATATAGTCGATAAATACTATGGCGAGTGGACGACGCAGGAAGCCGAATGGCTGAAGGCCCTGTCGATCCTGACCTCGCGCAAGGCCCTCCTTGACTACTGAGAGCGCGCCGCGCCTGGCATCCCCGGCGGCTCTTTTGGGCGAGGCGCTGCCCGAGCTCCTGCGGCTGCAGCAGCGACTGTCGCTGTCGGGCCTTGAGTTCGATCTGCTGCTGCAGCTTTTGGCTGCCGCCATCGATCCCGACCAAGCCACCGCGCTGCAGGCGCTGCAGCAAGAACCGATAGGCGCTGGGGTGCGGCTGCACACGCTGTCGCGGGCCCTGGGGCATGGCGGTCGCCTGACCGGGCCCTTGTCGTCGGCCCTCGCCCCCGAGGGCACCCTGCGGACCTGGGGTCTGCTGCAGCGCACCGATCCCAGTCCGATGTCGATGGCCTTCGAGCGCTACATCGTTCCGCGGGAAGTGGTGGGCCTGGCGCTGGGGCGACCCGGCCTAAGCCCGCTGGTCGAGCAAGCCGGTGAGCTCTTGCGCGGGCAGGCGCAAGAGGGCCAGGAGCTACACCGCGCCGATGCGCGACAGCTGTTGCGGACGCTGGCCTCGGGCAAGTGCGCGGCGGTGGTGGCCCGCGATCTCGTCTCGCTGCGGGCGGGCCTGGCCGGCCTGGCGGCCAGCGTGGGTCATAAGCTGCTGTGGGTCGCCATCGACGAGCCGCGCGGTGATAGCGCCGGCGGCGAGCTGCGCGAACTCTTGCGCGTCGCCCTGCGCGATGCCCTGTTGCACGCGGCGGTGCTGGTGCTGGTGCTGTCGCCCGAGGACAGTCGCAGCCATGGCGGCGCCCGGCAAGAGCGCCTGCACCGCTTGGCGCGCCAGGCGAAGCAGGCGACCGTGCCCCTGCTGTTTATCAAGAGCGACAGCGGTGGTCGCCTCGGCGATCTCGAACTCCGGCTGCGCGCTCCCGAACTGCCACAGCGCCGCGCCTACTTGGAGAGCGCGCTGCAGAGCCGCGGCCTGCGCATCGATGCCGATTCCCTGCAGCAGGTCGCCGAGCAGTTTCAGCTGGGCCTGCAAGGGCTGGGCAGAGCCGTCGAGCGCGTCAGCACCGGTCGCCTCGCCAGCGGCAGCCAGAGCGCGGTGCAGCCAGTCGAGCTAGGCCAGGCCATCGCCGCCGAGTTCGCTGAGGTCGCGGCCGGCACCGGCGACTTCTTGCCCGATGACGACGACCTTCACCTGGACGACCTGAAGCTGCCGGAAGATGTCACCGAGGATCTGCTGGATCTGATGGCGCGCTGTCGCTATCGCCGCCAGGTCTTTGAAGGCATGAAGCTGGGCCGCTTGGCGACGACGACCGGCGTCGTGTCGCTGTTCGTGGGACCGCCCGGCACCGGCAAGACCATGGCGGCGCGCGTGCTGTGCAGTCAGCTGGGCCTGCGCCTTTTGCGCATCGATCTGGCGCGCCTGGTCTCGAAGTGGATCGGCGAGACGGAAAAGAACCTGGCGCAGGTACTCGACGCCGCCGAAGACGGCCTATTCGCCGTGCTCTTTGACGAAGCCGACTCGCTGTTTGGCGCGCGCACCGCCAATGTGCAGAGCAGCGCCGATCGCTACGCCAACATGCAGACCAACTATCTGCTGCAGCGCTTCGATACGTTCTCGGGCGTGGCCTTCCTGACCTCGAACTTCGAGCGCGGCATCGACGAGGCCTTCAAGCGCCGCCTGACCACCCGCATCGAGTTTCCCATGCCCGAAAAAGAGACCCGTGCGGCCATCTGGCGCGGCCTGGTGCCGGGCAGCCTGCGCCTGTCGCAGCGAGCGCTGATGAGTCTGGCCAAGACTGAGCTTAGCGGCGGCTATATCCGCAACGCCGTCCTGCGTGCTGCCTTCCGCGCCGCCCGCCTTGGTCGTCCGCTGCGCCGAGCCGACCTCGCCGAAGCCGTCGCTGCCGAGCTTCGCGCGCAAGGCCGCCTCAGCGAGCCCATCGCCGGCGACATCGACGAAGCGTAGCGCCGTGACGCCGCTTGCGATCGGGCTGAAGGGAATCTGCAGCTAGCCACCTAGCTCGACCTACCTGCGACGAAAAATCGCCAACCCCTGGCCAGCCTAGGCGGCCCGGCGCCAAGGTCTTGGCTGTTATGATGACGCTGCACAGCCGTGGCTTGCGCTGAGGCAGCCCGGCCCAAGGGGCGGCACTCAGGTGTCGCCCAAGACCGATGACGGAGGCGATCGATGGCGGGAACGTTTGAACTCAAGGGTGCAGCCGGTGAGCAGTTCATGTGGAACCTGAAGGCTGGCAATCACGAAGTCATTCTGACCAGCGAGCTTTACAAGACCAAGGCCGCCGCGCAGAACGGCATCGAGTCGGTGCGCAGCAACGCCGGCAACGATGCGCAGTTCGATCGCAAGACCGCCAAGGACGGGCAGTTCTACTTCACGCTGAAGGCGGGCAATGGGCAGGTCATCGGCAAGAGCGAGATGTACAAGAGCGAAGCCGGCCGCGAAAAAGGCATCCAGTCCGTCAAGACCAACGCCGCCAACGCCACCATCAAAGACATCACCTAGTTCGCCAGCCGCGATCCACGTGCCCCCCTCCTTCGGCCCATCCGCCCTCGTCTGCATCGTGGATCGCTAGCGCAAACCCCAAGTCAGGTCGACACGCGCACGTCCCGTCGCGCCCAGCAGCCAGTATGGCTGCACGCGCACCGCATCTGCCAACGCCGCGAAGCCGACACCTGCCCACCGGCACGCTAGGTGGACTTTTTTCCGAAGCATTTCGACGGGCTCGGAAAAACAAATCCCTCTTCTCGACGCGACCGTGAGTTCATCGGGACTTCAAGCCCGACAATGTCCTCGTCGGGCGAGATGGGCGGCCGC
>DAORCZ010000672.1:0-5040 GCA_035345735.1 Pseudomonadota bacterium
CCGATGCCCTGGATCACATGTTCGTGTCGGCGCGGGCCGGCTACACCGTGCTGGGATCGGACATCGGCGGTTATCTGGACGTCGATGACTTGAACCCGACGGGGCCGAACATTCCGTTCGATCCCGAGGTCTTCCTGCGCTGGACGGCGATGAGTGCGCTGACGCCGTTTATGCAGCTGCACGGCCGCGCCAACCTGGCGCCATGGACGGTGCCAACCCGCACCGCCGAGACCATCGAGACCTATCGCTTCTTCGCCAAGCTGCACACGCAGCTGGTGCCGTTTTTCTACAGCCTCAGTCGGCAGGCACAGCCGCGCGGCGAAGCCATCCTGTTCCCGCAGGGCGAGCCCGCGACCTGGCCCGGCGACTATCGCTACCAGCTGGGCGAGGCGCTGCTGGTGGCGCCGATCCTCGACGGCAAGGGCATCCGCGATGTCGCGCTGCCGGCCGGGGCGCGCTGGGCCGACTTCTTCAACCTGGCCATGGTCTACGACGGGGGCACGACGGTGCGCGGCTACGATGCCCGCGATACCCGCCGCCTGCCGCTGTTCCTGCGCGAAGGCGCGGTCGTGCCGCTTCAGGTCGACGATGACAGCACCGGGCTGGGTGACGCGGACTCGGCCGACGCGCTGAGCCTGCTGCTCTTTCCCGGCCCAGTCGCCAAGCTGTCGCTGCTGTACGACCACGACGATCAGCCGACCGGCATCACCGCTGGGACCACCGGGCACAGTACCGATATCAAGATCAGCCGAGCGCCGCGCAAGGTGTTCCTGATGGTTCGCCTCGACGGCTCGCCCTCTACCGTGACTGCCGGCGGCAGCCCGCTACCCGCCGTCGCCAGCCGCGCCGACCTGGCAGGCAAGGCCAGCGGCTACACCTACGATCGCAGCCGCAACCTCCTTGTCGTCAAGCTGCCGAGCGCGACAGTCGGACAGCAGCTCCACATCGAGCTGCCCTAGCATGTCCTCGCCCACCGACGCACCGACGCTGCCGCCGCTGTCGCAGAACCGCGACTTTCGCCGCTTCTGGTACGGCCAGACGCTGTCGAACCTGGGCGATAGCTTCGCCATGCTGGCCCTGCCGCTCCTCGTGCTAGAGGCCACTGGCTCGGTGACGCAGATGGGCATCGTGACGGCGCTGACGGCGCTGGCGCAGATCGCCATGAGCCTGTTTTCCGGCCTGCTGCTCGATCGGCTGCACCGTCGTCGCCTGATGATTGGCACGGACCTTTTGCGCATGGCGCTGTACCTGGCGCTGCCGATCTTGTGGCGCCTTGGGGCCTACCGCCTGCCGCTGCTTTACTTCGTGACCGCAACGGGAGCAGCGCTGGGCAACCTGTTTTCGGTCGGGCAGGTCGCAGCCGTCGCCAACCTGGTGCCGCGGGCCCAGGTGACACAGGCCAATAGCCGGCTGCAGGCGACGAGCGCGCTGTCTTACGTCATCGGACCGCTCATTGCTGGAGCGGTCTGTGCGCGCTTTGGAACGGCGGTGGCCCTGTGGGTTGATGCGGCGTCGTTCGCCGTCTCAGCCGCCAGTCTGGCGCTGGTGCGCTTTGGTCCCGAGGGCGACCGCCCGCAGGCTCGCGAACGGGGCGACCTGCTGTCGGGCTATCGCTTCACGCTCGCCGATCCGCTGCTGCGGCGGATGATCGTGTTCATGGCCGCGGTGTCGCTGCTGGCGAGTGCCGGGGTGGGAGCGGCGGTGATCGACCTCTTGGTCTTCCATCTACGTAGTGATCTCGGGCAGGGCAGCCAGGTGGTGGGTTTCTGCTTAGGTCTGTCGGCGCTGGGTGCGCTGCTGGGGGCCCTGCTGTCGCCGCGGCTGCGACGGCGGGCCGGCTTTGGGGCCTGCTTCTTCGGCGGAACGGCGCTGCAGGCGGCCGGGCTGTTCCTGTGCGGCGTGGTCCCGGTCGAGCTCGGCACCATCCTCGGTGGTGCGCTGTGGTCGGCCGGCCTGACCACCCGCGCCGTCGCTGGCATCTCGCTGCGGCAAGAGCGCGCCCCTGACCACCTGCTGGGTCGCGTCATCGCCACCGCCTGGACCACCAGCTTTGCGGCTTCATCGGCCGGTGCGCTGATCGTGACGCAGCTTGCCGCCGCGCTTGGCACGCCGCGCGCCCTGAGCGGCCTGGGCCTGGCCTTGGGCGCCGTAGCGCTGGTCGGTCGGCTGACCTGGGTGACGGCCGCAGCCTCGGCAACGCCCGCCGGAAACGACCCCGTTGTCTGAGCAGGGCTCGACGACTAAGATGCGCCGCCGTGTCTTCCCCTTCTCTGACAAGAGGCGTAGGCGGCTCTCCTGAGCGCCTGTTGCAGGCCGCCCGCGCGCTACCCGGTGAGCGCCGCGGTGCGCCGCCGCTTGCGTATCTTCTGCTGCCGCCTCGACCGGCGGTGATGCCGTCCGACAGTCCGCCCCCGCGAGAGCTTCGAGCCCGCCTGGGAGTGCTGCTCTCCACCCTCTGCGAGCGGCTGGAGCCCGCACTGATCGCGGCGCTGCGCCAGGCCGAGGTCGCTTGGGACTCGTTCGATACCCTGGCCATCCTCGATCCCTCGCTGCAGGCCGAGGCCCAGGCCATCAGCGACGGAGCCAGCACGCTGGAAGCCGCGACCGATGCCGGGCAGCGTGCCGCCGGCCTAGAGCTTCGCCTGTCGCTTGCGGCCGCGCTCGGCCTTATCGATCTGTGCGAGCGGCGCTTGGCCACCCTGGTCCGGCTGCGCGTGCAGTCTAACGAGCCGGCGCTCCTGCCCGGGGGACGGCCTTTTCTGGATATCGCGGCGGCGCTGTCCGAGGTCGCGCGGGGGCTGTCATGACTCGGCTGCGCTGGCTGCTCGGGGCGCTTATCGCCGCGGTCTCGCTGGTCGCCGCGTCGCTGGCGCTGCGGACCTATATCACCCACGGGCTGTGGCTGGGCGGCCTTGCCGTGGTCGTCCTGGCCCTCATCGCCGCGGTCGGCTTCGCCAGCCTGGCCCATGCGCGCCTGCGACTGTGGCGCGAGCTGGCGGCGCTGTCGCAGACCCCCGCCGGTGGCGAGCTTCTGACCCAGCGACGGGCCGAGCTCGAAGCCATCCAGCAGAGCGGCACCCGCCCAGATCTTGATGCACTCGCAGCAGCAACGGCGGCGACCGAGCTCGGACGGGCCTACCTGGGCAAGTACCTCGTCGCCGTCACCGTCCTTGTCGGCCTGGTCGGCACCTTCGCCGGCCTGATGGAGACGCTGCGCGGCGTCGCGCCCCTCCTGGCGGATGAGCAGATGACGACGCTGCGGGCGCTGTCGGGTCCGCTCGCCGGCTTGGACGTGACGTTCGGCGCCAGCCTGGTCGGCATCCTGGTGACGCTGAGCCTGGCCCTGGTGCAGGGCGACCTGGCTCTAGCCGAAGAGGCGACGCTGGCCCGGCTGGAAGAACGCACCCGCCACCTGCTCTTGCCTGCGCTGTGGCCCACCCGCGAGAACACCGACGAGCGCACCCTGGCCGAGATGACCGCACTGCGGGCCGAGCTGACGGACTTCCTGGTCCGCACCAGCGCCGCCGCGGCAGAGAAGGTCGCAGCGGTGGCCAAGCAGGAAGTGGATCGCATGGTCAGCCAGGTGCAGCACTCCGTCGCCGAGTCGGTGCAGAGCACGGCGGGCCGCGTCGAGACGGGCCTGATGTCGCTGGCCCAGCAGGTCGAGTCGCGGCTGACGCCGATCTTTTCCGCCCAGCAGGCGCAGCTAACGTCGCTGCAGCGCTCGGCCGAGGGCGCCTGCCAAGCTGTCGTGACCGCCGGGGCCGATGCAGCTTCCAAGATCGCGACTGCCGCCGAACGCACCGAGGCGCTGGTCGAAAGCACGATGAAAGATCTGCAGGCCACGCAGGCGAACCTGCTGCGCGAGGCTGGGACGGTGGTGCAGGATTTGGCGACGGCCACGCTGCAATCGACCGAGCAGCTACAAGCCGCGCTGCAGGGACTGGGCGAGGCCCAGACCACGGCCGCCAGCGCCCTGCTGCAGGGCCATACAGACCAATGTCAGCGACTCGATCGCACGCTGCACAGCCTGGCCGAACAGCACGCCCAAGGTGCCGCAACGCTGCTTGCCACGCAGGCCGCGCAGGCAGAAAAAATCGACGCCACCCTGCTGGCTCTCGGGGACAAACAGGCCACGGCGGCCGCGCAGGTCTTCCAGGCTCAGGCCGCGCACGCAGAAAAAATCGACGCCACGCTGCTTGCCCTGGGTGACAAACAGGCCGCAGCGGCAGCGCAGGTCTTCCAGGCTCAAGCCGCGCAGGCAGAAAAAATCGATGCCACCCTGCTGGCTCTGGGTGACAAACAGGCTGCAGCGGCTGCGCAGGTCTTCCAGGCTCAGGCCGCGCAGGCAGAAAAAATCGATACCACCCTGCTTGGCTTGGGTCAGACGCAGGCCGAAGGGATGGCGCAGATCTTCCACTCGCAGGCGGCACAGGCCGAAAAAATCGCTGCCACGCTGCTCGCCCTCGCCGAGCGGCAGCAGGCCAGCAACGCGGAGCTATCGAGCATCCAGGCCGGGCAGACAAAAGAGCTCTCAGCGACCCTGGCTGGCCTGGGGCAGACGCAGGCCCAGGCGCTGGATCGGCTGCGTGCAGAAATCGCGAGTGTCAGCGCCGGACTGCTGGCCGCGCAGAAGACCACCAGCGACGGGCTGCTCGCCGCGCAAGCGACGGCCCAGGAGCAGCTACTTTCGGCGCAGGCCCAGGCGCAGACCACGCTCCTTGCGGCCCAGGCAGAAGCCACGCAGCAGCGGAGCGCGAGCGATGCCCAGCTCAGCGGGCAGCTGGCGCAGACCTTGGCGGCGCTGGGCGAGCGACAGCTAGCGCACAGTCAGCAGCTGCAGAGCGCAGCAGCGGAGGCCAGCCAGCGACGAGTCGAGGCCCTGCAAGGCCTGCATACCAGCCAGATCGAGATCTTGACCCAGACCACGGCCGCGCTGTGCCAGCGCATCGAAGCCAGCGTCGGGGGCGAGGGACTTCGGCTGGCCGAGGCAGCGCAGGCTCTGCAGGCGACCTCGTCGGAGCTGCAGGCTGCTACGGC
>DAORCZ010000673.1:0-5038 GCA_035345735.1 Pseudomonadota bacterium
GATGATGCCGGGCAGCCAGGGACCCAGCTGTCCGCTGGCCATGACGCGGGCCCGCCAGAGGGCCAGGACGAAGAAGGCCAAAAGGACGAGGCACGTCAGGCGCAGACCGAGGCGCAGCGCGGCCTTGGGTCCGTGGCGATCGGCATAAAGGCCGGTCGGCACATCAGCGACCACCATGGCGACGCTGGCCACGCCCAGCGACAGCACGGACAGCGAGGGGTCCTTTTGGCCGCCCAGCGCTTCCAAGAGCGGCACCAGGACGGGGCCGTGGAACGCGAACAGATAGGCAAAGCGGAAGCGCAGGAGCGCCCGCACCTCGGGATGCGACAGACAGGCATTCGCCGTCTGGGGCGGCAGGCCGCGCAGGAGGATGCGACGGACAAACCAGTTGAAGAACGCGGGCGGCAGCATGGGCGGGCGAGGACGAGGTCAGGGAGGCGAGGAGTGAGCCGCGAGCCGATGGCGCGACCGCCAGAGCGAGGCCGCCCATCGGTAGGGCCGGGGCCTTGTAGCACGCCGACCGAGCGCTTTTGGTGATTAATCGATGGCCCCAGGAGGGACCCGGGGGCGGATCTGCGCAGGTCAGGAGAGAGCTAGTGGGCCCAGAGCTTGATGCCACCGAGCAGGCCGGCGACGTTTTCAACGCGCTTGACGTTCTCTGGCAGCGCGCCCTTGAGCTTCTCGGCATTGCCGCCGCCGATGTAGATGACCGACGGGTTGAAGATGCGCTGGACGACGGCGAGGATCTGGCGGACGCGCTTGTTCCACTTGCGGTTGCCGGCTTCGATGCGCGCGGCGTTGCCGACCGACTCTTCGTAGGTGCGGCCCTTTCCGAAGGGGTGATGCGCCATCTCAAGGTTGGGAACGTAGCGGCCCTCGACGAACAGCGCGAAGCCCATGCCGGTGCCCAGGGTTAGCACAAGCTCGACACCGCGGCCGGCGATGACCCCCAGGCCCTGAATGCCGGCGTCGTTGAGGACGCGCACCGGGCGGCCTGAAAGCTCGCTCAACGCCTGCTGCAGGTTGAAGCCGGCCCAGGTCTTGTGCAGGTTGGGCGCGCTGTGGATGACACCATCGACCACCACGCCGGGAAAGCCCACCGACAGGCGGTCGTAGGAGGTATCGGGGAGCATCGACTTGATGACCGTCAGCACGGCCTGCGGCGTCGCCGGGCGCGGCGTGGGCTGGCGCACACGGTTGCCGCTCTGCCGGCCGTTGGCGTCAAGCAGCATGCTCTTGACGCCGGTGCCGCCAATGTCGATGGCCAGGGTGTAGGGGCCTTCGGGGGCTCGCTCGCCGGCAGCGGCCTCCCCCGCCGAGGAGGGCTCGGCCGCCGTCTCCGTCGAACCGGCCGCGGCTTCCGTCGCTGTCGACTCGTGCTCTGGCGTGGGGTTGGCTGACTCGGGGGCCTCTGCCCTGCCCTGGTCCTTCTTCTTGGCCTTGGTCCCCGCCTTTGGCTTGCGATCGCTGCTAGCGCTCATTTTCTCTTAGTAACACGCTCTGGCTGCGCGAATCAATCCGACTGGCGACACGGGGGCTTAGCCGACGTGGGCCCAAAGGACGAGCCGGCCCCTCCCCCCGAGCCGCCGCCGGACCGGCGGGCAAGCTGAGGCTGGCCGCTACCAGTTCGTGGACCAGGCCGTGCCGTCAAAACGCAGGATGTTGCTGGTCGTCAGGCCCCAGGCGCTCGTCGGTCCCGGCGTCCACAGCGCCGTCAGTCCGCTGACGTACCAGCTGGTCCAGGTCATGCCGTTATAGCGATAGGTGTCGTAGGAGTCGTAGGCCCACACGTCGTTGGCGGCGCCGACCCACAGCTTGGTGCCGTTGGCGCTGGTCACGCGGCTCCACTTGGTGCCGTCGTAGGCCCACAGATCCTCGTCACGCTTGACGGCGTAGACCTTGTTGCTGGCGGCGCCGCGAATGTGGATGAAGGGGCTGGCGCTGCCGCTTGCGAACTCGGACCAGCTGGTGCCGTCCCAGTGCAGCAGCATGCCCAGGTCGGCGCCGATCCAGGCGTCGGTGGTGCCGGCGGCCCAGACGGTCAGTAGGTTGTTGATGGTGGGCAGGGGGAAGGCGCCCCAGCCCGAGCCGTTGTACTGGATGATGACGCCACGGTCGCCGACGGCCCAGACGTTGCTGCCGCTCGTCCCCCAGACGTCGTTGAGGGTGGCGCTGTCGGGGACCGGGGTGGTGGTGCGGGACCAGCTGGTGCCATCCCAGTGGATGACGACACCGGCTTCGCCGACGGCCCAGATGTCCTTGTCGCTGGCGCCCCAGATGGCCATCAGATCGACGCCGGTGGGCACGGCGACGCGGCCCCAGGCCTTGCCGTCCCAGTGGATCATCATGCCGTCTTTGCCGGCTCCCCAGACGTCCTTGTCGGTGGCCCCCCAAAGGCTGTTTACCGTCGGCTGATTGATGATGAAGGCGTTGGGCGGCGGGTCGACGATGCGCGGGTCCGGATCGGCGGAGGCTTTCATGGTCAGGGCCTGATCGGGCTCGACGGGGCCGCAGGCGACCGGGCCAAGCAGATTCAGGGCTGTGAGCAGCGTGAAGCCCAACCGGCGGTGGCGGGGCTGGCGCGTCGCCGATGCGGCAGCGGACCCGGATGGCGTCCCGACGGGGGCAAGCGGAGCGACGGCGGACGGAAGAACAGTGACGGAAACCGGGGCGGTAGCAGTGGACATGGGGCGACCTCTCGCATGGAGCGCGCCGCCCGCGCCCAGCCCATCCAAAGTCGTGGGCCCGCGGGCCAGGCGCGACGTGGGGGGCCGACTGTAGGAAGCCGTCCGACCGGATGTCAATCGACGGCCCCGGCCCAAACGCGAGCAAGGACGCAGGGGGAGCGACACCTGCCCGGGTTGTGGGCCCCCCCGCGGCCCACAGGGTCAGCCGATGAGGTCCGCGATGCGCTCGGCGGCGCGGGTCGCCATGGCCATGATGGTCAGCTGCGGATTCACGCCCAGCGGGCCCTGCACCGTACTGCCATCGACGATAAATAGCCGCGAGACCTCGTGCAGCTGATGGTCGAGATCGACGACCGAAGTCCGACGATCTCGGCCCATGCGGCAGGTGCCAAGCGGGTGGTAGCTGATGAGCGCCAGATCCCCGGCCGCGATCTTGGCCTTGGCGAAGCGATGCAGGTCGCCGGGCTCAAGCTCGGGCATCGAGGTGACGGACGGATACAGGCGCTTGGCGCCGGCGGCGAGCAGGAGTTCGGCGCTCTTCACCATGCCGACGTGCAGGCGGCTGACGTCCTGTGCCGTCAGGTTGCTTTGGATCAGATACTGCCCCGCGGCTTGCGCGCGCAGGATGCCCTTGGCTTCGTCGGCGATCAGCGGGCCGATGGTGGCGATGTGCTCGTGCTGGTCCATGGCCGCCATCAGCGGTCGCCCAGAAAGCGCCAGCGCCATCGGCGAGGTGTTGGGCGGCGACAAGGCGCTGATGATCAGGATGCCGTCGCGCAGGAAGTCCTCGACGAAATAGCCCTGCGGAACCGAGGTCCCGGGCGCGATGTCTTCATCGAAGAGGCCGGACATGCCGGCGCTGGGATGGACGCTCAGGTTGCGCCCGAGCTGACCGCTGCGCCCGCCCAGGCCCTGTCGCTGCAGGAAGCGCGGCGTCGGCAGCGCGCCGCCCGAAAAGACCACCGCCCGCGCGTTAAAGCGAATCGTCGATCCGCCCCGCGTTACGGCTTCGAGCCCGGTGGCGCGGCCGTTTTCGATGCGCACACGCTCGGCGCGCAGGCGGGTGAAAAGCATCGCCGAACGCGAGAGCGCCGCAGGAATGTACGAGATGTTGGTGCTGCGACGCGCATCGGTGCGGCAGCCGTAATCGCAGAACCCCGAGGCCTGGCAGCCCGGCGTGTTGCGGCTGATGCGGCGATAGCGCCAGCCCAGCTTGCCGCAGCCGCGAGCGAACACGCCGCCGATCGGTCCCAGGTAGCGCTCGTCGGTGGGGGCGACTTCCAAGAATGACTCGACGCGCTCGAAATAGGGCGCCATGGCGGATGGCGTGAAGTCATCGGTGCGCATCGTCTCGCACCAGCGGTCCAGCACCCAGGGCGGGGTGCGAAAGCAGGTGCCGCCGTTGATCGCCGTCGAGCCGCCGACCAAGCGGCCCATGAAGACCGGAATCGGCGCGTTACCGACGATAAGTCCAGCGCGATAGAAGCGGCGATAGGCGTCGATCGAGCGACCATCGAAGGCGTCGCGGCGATAGTGATCGCCCTCTTCGACAAAGGCCACGGCATAGCCGCGCTCGGCGAGCTCGCGTCCGACTACGGCGCCACCGGCCCCCGTCCCGACGACGACGACGTCGCAGTCGATGGTCTCGCCGGGGTCCAGCTCTTCGCCGGTCTTGATCTGCTGCAGCCAGCGCGGTTGTTCAAGCTCGCGCACGACGTCGAAGCGACCGCCCAGACGTTCGTTTACGTGCGGGCGATCGAAGTGGACCATCTTGTAGGCCAGCAGCAGCAGCGAGTACGGACCGCGCAGCACTGGGTGCTTGGCCCAGCGGACCAGCAGGTCTTGCTGCTCGCGCGCTGACAGCGCGTAGAACGGTCTTCCCGTCGAGGTAATCGCCGCCGCCGACAGCGCCCGCTGGGCCTTGCGAAAGAAGGCCAGCATGGTGGGCGAGATCGTGGCGAGGAGATCGTCGGTGCGGGCCAGCGTCGTCTCGTCGGCGGCTGGCACGCGCTCGCCGCCCGGGAGCATGGCTTCAAGCAGCGCCAGCGCGGCGCGGTGGTCAGCAAAGCTAGGAGGGGGGGCCGAAGTCGACACGGAGGTAAGAGCTTCCAACATGGTAGGGCGGGCCGGGGCTTAGACTCGACGCTCCTCCGACGAGGAGCGTCCGGCACTACGGGCGGCCCGGGCTCGCACGAAGGCGGGATAAACAACGAGCACGATGGTCACGGCCGTGATTTCACCGAGCACCGCCGCTTGTCCAAAGCTGCGCAGCGCGCCGGAGCTGGCGAGGAGCAGGGTGAAGTAGCCAAAGATGGTGGTCAGCGAGCAGAGCAGGATGGCCCCGCCCATGC
>DAORCZ010000674.1:0-5033 GCA_035345735.1 Pseudomonadota bacterium
GGCAGCGGGCCTGGCAGGTGCTGCCGCTGGGACCGACCGGCTATGGCGACTCGCCGTACCAGACGGCGTCGATCTTCGCCGGCAACCCGATCCTGGTCAGCCCGCAGGGCATGGTGGATGAAGGGCTGTTGCGGCCGGCGGACCTGGCCGAGCTACCGGCAGCCAGTGCGCACGCCGACTATGGCGCGGCGCAGCGCGTCCGCTTTCGCTTGTTCGAGCTTGCCGCGGCCCGTCTGTTCGGCGAGGGGAGCGAGCTTGCCGCCGAGCTGCGGGCTGCCCTGCGACGCGACTTTGATAGCTACTGCGAGGCGCAGTCAGCGTGGCTTTCGGACTACACGCTGTTCGCGGCGATCAAAGAAGAGCAGGGGATGGCGGCGTGGATCAGCTGGCCGGCGCCGCTGCGCGATCGTCACCCACTGGCGCTCGACGAGGCGCGGGATCGACTGGCGTCGCGGATTCGCCTGCACGCTCTTGTGCAGTGGCAGTTTGATCGCCAGTTCGGCCGCCTGCGTCGCGCTGCCACCGCCGCCGGCATCGAGCTGATTGGCGATGTGCCGATCTTCGTGGCGCACGACAGCGTCGAGGTCTGGCAGCAGCGCGATCAGTTCTTGCTGCATCCCGACGGGCGTCTGCGCGTGCAAGCCGGCGTGCCGCCCGATTATTTTTCGCGCACCGGTCAGCTGTGGGGCAACCCGCTTTACGACTACGCGCGGATGGTCGACGACGGCTTTTCGTTCTGGCGGCGACGGGTGGCGCGAGCGGCGGCGCTGTTTGATCGCGTGCGGCTGGATCACTTCCGCGGCTTTGCCGCCCACTGGGAAGTCCCGGGCGAGGCGCGCACCGCCGAGATCGGTCGCTGGGTGCCGGCCCCGGGCGCGCTGCTGTTTAAGACGCTGCTCTCCGATCCCGACACCGAGGGCGTGCGCTACATCGCCGAGGACCTGGGGGTGATTACGCCCGATGTCGAGGCACTGCGCGACGGCTTCGGCCTGCCCGGCATTCGCGTGCTGCAGTTCGGCTTCGGTCCGGATGAGAACTATGACGGCCGCCCGTGGGGCTGCTTGAAGAACCACGTCGTGTATTCCTCGACGCATGACAACGCGACGCTTATGGGCTGGTATCGCGGCGAGACCGATGGCACCCGTGGCGACGATCAGGCGGCGGCCGAGCGCGCCCGTGTGCACGAGTACCTGGGCTATGAGCCGCATCCCGAGCAGGCTCCCGAGGCGCTCTTGCGCTTGGCGCTGGGCACGGCCGCTGACACGGTGATCGTGCCCGTGCAAGACGTGCTGGGCCTGGGCAACGAAGCGCGCATGAACCGACCCGGGCAGAGCGAAGGCAACTGGCAGTTCCGTCTCTTGCCCGGTCAGCTCGACGAGCCGCACCTGCAGCGGCTGCGCAATCTGACCCGCATCTATGGCCGGCTGCCGCGCGAAAAGTCGGTGTAAGCTCGCGCCGCCATGAAGCTAGTGACCTTTGAGCTGACCGAGTCGAAACACAGTGGTCCCCGCATCGGGGTGGTCGTCGAGAGCGCGGTCAATGACAGCGAGTCCGCGCCGATCCTGGATCTAGCCAGCGCCTTCCGGCACAGCGAAGCGCAGGCCGGCCGCAAGAGCGATGTCGAGTCGGTCGCGACGCGCTACGGCCGCGACATGCTGGGGCTGATCGAGCGACAGGACGTGGCGCTGCCCGCCATCCGCGAGCTCCTGTCGCTGCAAGCGGCGGGACGGCTGCCCGCGACGTTCGAGGGGCGCAGCCTGCTTCTGCCGCGTCCGTTGGTCCGGCTGCTGTCGCCGATTCCGCGCCCGCTGTCGATGCGCGATGGCTACGCCTTCCGTCAGCACGTCGAAGCGGCGCGCCGCAATCGCGGGCTGCCGATGATCCCCGAGTTCGACGAGATCCCGATCTTCTACTACACCAACCACCTGTCGGTGCTGGGGCCGGGGCCGATCTCGGTGCGGCCGCTGCACACGCAGCAGCTCGACTTCGAGCTAGAGGCCGCGGTGGTGATCGGCCGAACGATTCGCGATGCCGATATCGAGACCGCGAACCGCGCGATCTTTGGGCTGATGGTGATGAACGACTGGTCGGCGCGGGCGCTGCAGATGCACGAGATGAAGCTCAACCTCGGCCCGGCCAAGGGCAAGGACTTCGCGACGACGCTGGGGCCGTACCTGGTGCCGGTCGCTGACCTGGGCGAGCGTCGGCAGCCCGGGCCGCGCGGCGACCACTTCGCGCTGCGCATGCGGGCTCGTCACAACGGCGAACAGGTCGCCCAGGGCAACCTCGCCGACATGAGCTGGACCTTCGCCGAGATCATCGCCCGCGCCAGCTACGGCGTGACCTTGCATCCCGGTGAAGTCATCGGCTCGGGCACCGTCGGCACCGGCTGCTTCCTCGAAACCAACGGCTCAAAGATCTACGACAACCGCTGGATCGCCCCCGGCGACAGCCTGGAGTGCGAGATCGAAGAGCTCGGCTGCTTGCATAACACCGTCGAGCTAGTGCCCTAATCGGCGGCCATGACGGTCCACGCCAGGAGGAGTAAGGAATGATCCGGGAGCCGGCGCAGCCTATCGTGCTTTACCACTATTGGCGCTCGTCCTCGTCGTGGCGGGTGCGCTGGGCGCTGATCGAAAAGGGCATTCCCTTTGTGCCAGCGGCGGTGGACTTGCTGGCCGGCGAGCAAAAGCAGCCAGCGCACCTGGCGCGAAACCCGCTGGGCATGGTGCCGGTGCTGGCCATCGACGGCCTGCTCCTGACCGAGAGCGTGGCCATCTTGGAATACCTGGAAGAGACGCGACCGAGTCTGGCTCTGGCTCCGGCGGATCCGGCGGGGCGGGCGCTGATGCGGCAGCTTACGCAGATCATCGTCGCCGACACCCAGCCGCTGCAGAACCTGTCGGTGCTGCAGAACATCGATGCGCTGACTGGCAACAGCGATAGCCGCAAGACCTGGGCCGAGCGCTACATCGCCCGCGGCTTTGATGCCTACGAAGCGACGCTTGCGCAGGCGGCGGCCCGCGGTGGGCCGGGGCCGTTTTCCTGCGGCGAGCGCCTGAGCTTGGCTGACCTGTGCCTGGTGCCGCAGTGCTACAACGCCCGTCGGCAGGGCATGGACATCAGCCGCTGGCCACGCATCGCCGCGATAGAGGCCGCTTGCCTAGCGACTCCGTCGGGGCAGCGCTCGGCGCCCGAGGCCTTCCGGCCGAGCCCGGCCTAGAGCTTCGAGATCACGCGCTTGCCGCCGGCAACTGCGGCGACGCGCACGGCGCCCCGATCTTCCAGGCGTGCGAGCGGGGCCGCGAGCGCCCCCACCGCGACGTTAAGCTCCTTGGCGAGCTGAGCTTCTTCGACGGTGCTGCGGTTACCAAGCGCGCTTAGCACCTGCTCGGGGGACAGGCCGGCGCTGGGACGGGCGGCGACCGGCGGCATCTTTTCCTGCGTGTTGCGGCCACGCCCTCCGACGGGGGCCAGCTTGTCGCTGCTGCCCGACAGGAGGGGATTGTCTCCGCCCATATTCATCCAGGCCATCGACG
This sequence comes from Pseudomonadota bacterium, assembly GCA_035345735.1. Classification (GTDB taxonomy): domain Bacteria; phylum Myxococcota_A; class Polyangia; order Palsa-1104; family JAEUJZ01; genus JAEUJZ01. The sequence continues at coordinate 3,540 of DAORCZ010000674.1, forward strand.
GAGACTGCGCGCTCGGGGCGGCACTGGCCTTAAGTGGCGTGGCGCCCGCTGGAGCGCTGGCGGCCGGCTTGGCGGCGGGTTTGGCGGGGGCTGCGGCGGCCTTGGCGGCCGGCTTGGCGGCGGTCGGCTTGGGCTTGCTGATACCCAGGTCGGCCTCGGCTTCGGCAATCGCGGCTGAAAGGACGTCCTCGCCACCGGCCATCGCCATCCAGGTCACCGATGGGGATTGGCTGCTGGGCGGACTCATCGGCGCCATCATCGTGGCATCGCCGTCGCTATCGCTGCGTACCGGACTGGCGGCGGGGAGCGGTTTGCTAAGCGCCGCCTGGTTCACGCTGACCACCGGCGCTGCTTTTTTGGCGGGAACGGCGGCAGCGACGGGCTTGCTAGGCGCGGGCTTGGCCTTGGCCGGCTTGAGCTCGGCTTCGGCTTCGGCGATGGCCTTGGTCAGGGGATTGTCATCGTCGGCCATCGCCATCCAGGTCACAGACGGCGACTGTGCGCTGGGCGCGAGGGGCGCCATGCCGCTATCGACCGCGGCCTTGGGTTTGGCCGGCGGTGGGGTCAGGGCAGCGGCGCGCTCGCTGGCCGGCGCGCTGGGCTCTTTGGAAACGGTCGGCTTGGCGGCCGGGCTGGCAGCCCCGGGCTTGCTGTCGGCGTCGCGGGACGGCTTGGCCGGCGGGCTCGTCGTGGCGGCTTTGGCAACGACGCCGGGCTTGCTGGGGGCGTCCTTGGCGCTGACCGCGGGTTTGGTCGGTGCGGCGGCCTTGCTGGTGGCGGGGGCCGGGCTGCTCTTGGCCTTGCTGTCGTCGTCAGGCTTGCTGTCAAAGACCGGCTTGCCGTCCGGCATGAACTCTTTGGCCAGGGCCGCCATCACCGAGGCCGGCACCGCCAGCGTTGCCTCTTCGGTGGGCTTGCGGGCCGGGGGCGGCGGCTGCGGCTGCGGCTGCGGATCTTCGCTCTGCAGCGTCAGCGCGGCGATCATCTCGGCGGACACGCTCAGCGTCGCATCTTCGTTTTGTTTGCGGACGGCCTTGGCCGGTGCGGCGACCGGGGCTGTGGCCTTCACTGCCGGCGCTTTCACCGCCACCTGGGCCGGCACGACAATGGGTGCTGCCGCGGGCTTTACGGCCGGCTTCGGCGCGGTCGCCTTCGGCGGAGCGCTCTTCGGCACCGCCACCGGCGTCACGGCCGAGGCTGGCGTCGCCGCCGAAGCCGCCGGCGCAGTGGGCGTCGTCGGCGCGGCCTGCGGCTGGATGCGCTTGGCGTAGTAGGCGAGGGCAGCGCGTGGCGTCCCGACCTCCGCCGGCCAGCTTGCCGGATCGAGATCGCGGTCGCTCAAAGCCAAGGTCTCGCGCGCCCCAGCCGGGATTTGCGAAATGCGCGCGACGACAAGCTCGCGCAGGCTGGCTAGCTCGGGGCGCTCTAGCTTCAGCAGGTCATCGACGTTTTTCAGTAGGGCCGGCGCCTGCTGCTGCGCGGGGCTTGGTCGCA
>DAORCZ010000675.1:0-5031 GCA_035345735.1 Pseudomonadota bacterium
GTCGGGCAGCTTCCGTCCCAAGCCAGCTATCGCAGCCTGCTTGGCGCGGCGATGCTGTGCGGCATCGGCTTCACCATGTCGATCTTCACCGGTCAGCTGGCCTTTAGCGACGCGGCGCTACTCGGCCAGGCCAAGCTCGGCATCCTGGCGGGCTCGCTGTGCTCAGCGCTCTTGGGTTCGCTGATGCTGCGCCTGACGACGTCGCGGCCGGGCTAGGTACGCGCTGCCCAGGACGTCGCGGCTCGCGAGGCTAGCGACGATGGCGCGGCAGGTCTTCTTCCAGCGCCTTGAGGTAGTCGATGGTCAGCGCTCCGCCTTCGGCCAAGCTGGCGGGAACGGCGCCGGCGGACGGACCGAGATCGCGCAGGCTGCGAGCCAGCGAGCGCAGCAGATCGCGCGTGCTGGGCAGCGAGCCGAGTGCGGGCAGCAGATCGGCCTCGCCCTGACCATCGGCGATTGCGGCGCCTAGCTGGCGAACGGTCTCGACGGACAGCCGGCCGCGACGCAGCAGATCCTGCAGCGAGTTGCGCAGCGCCTCTAGCGAATACTCGTGACGATCGACCATCTCGACCGCGACGCGCACCACCGAGTCAGCGGCCAGGCGACCATCCTGGTGCAGCACCAGCGCGGCCTGAAAGTAGTTGTAGATCGGCACCAAGCGCGTGCCGTAGCGATCGAAGCGACGCGGGGCCGAGCGACGATCGAGATGAATGAAGATGCGCCCGACGATCTCGTGCAGGAAGGGACCCGACAGCGCGGGCGAGGGCAGGGCGGCCAGCTCAGGATGGCTCTGTCCCGCGGTGCCGTGCGGCGGCTGGCTCTGATACACCGACTCGAACAGCGCGACGGTGCGGCTGGCGTCATCGGGATAGGTGCCGGCGCGCTCCAAGATCTCTTCTAGCTGCGGTCGGCTGATGCGGCCGGCCAAAAGATCGCCGTACAGCGAATATATAAACGCATCGGACTCGGCATCGTCGCCAAAGCACACCTCGCGCGCGCTGCGAGTGACGCCGGCCCGGCCGGTCAGCAGCGCGGGCAGCTTGTAGCCGACCTGCTCGCGCAGGGCGCGGAAGCGACCGGTCAGCAGGTTGCGCAGGTTGGGCTTGAGGATGAACTCATCGAACTCGATGCCGTCGAGCCGCAGCTTTTCGGTGAGCACGCGGCGCATCTGCTTGGGACTGCCCGACACGAAGCAGACGCGCGTGGTTTCGCCGCTGCGCGCCGCCCGCCTTAGCTCGCGCAGGAGCGTCGCGGCGCCAGGGACGTTGCGCTTATCGCTGGCCCGCTCGATCGCGGTGCGCAGAAGCGCCCGCACGCTGTCGAAGTCGGTCTGCAGATAGGTTTTGTCGAGATCCCAGCGATAGATGTAGGTGACGGTGCCGCGCTCGCCGGGGGCGACAGCGGGGGTCGAAATCGACGAGGGCGGGGATGGGGACGACGGCGCGGCGGGCGGACGCTCGGACGACATGATCGGCTGCCTAAGATCCTGTGGTCGGCGTCGGCGCAGCTTCGCCCGTCGGGATCTCACGCAGCGAGCGCTCGATCTCTTGCACCATGCCGGTGGCGACGGTCTTGGCCGCGACCTTGACGGCGTTTTGCAGCGCGTGCGCGTGGCTGCGACCGTGGGCTTTGATCATCACGCGGTCAAAGCCCAATAGCGGCGCGCCGCCGTACTGCTTCCAGTCGGTCAGCTCTTTGAGACGTCCGATGCCGCCCGACAGCATGGCCAGGCCGGCTCGCCACATCAGCTTCTCTTTGTAGGCGTAGCTGGCCAGCCGCACGACGGTCTCAGAGACGCCTTCGAGCATCTTGAGGACGACGTTGCCGACGAAGCCGCTGCAGACGATGACGTCAGCGCTGCCGCGCGGGATATCGACGCCTTCGACATTGCCGATGAAGTTGATGCCCGACATCTGCGATAGCCGAGCGTAGGCCTCGACGACTTCTTTGGGACCCTTGCCCGCCTCGGCGCCATTTGACAGCAGGGCGACCTTGGGCCGCGCGTTCTTCGAGATGCGTGAGGCGTAGCCGGCCCCCATCACCGCGAAGGTGCACAGATCTTCGGCGGTCACATCCAGCGTCGCCCCGACGTCGAGCAGCATCGAGAACGGATCGTCTTTTTCGCCGCGTCGCATCTCGGTGGGATAGACCGCGGCCAGCGCGCAGCGGCGTACGCCCTGCAGGCGGCGGAAGTAGCGCTGACAGGCCAGCACCGATGCGCCGGTATTGCCGGCTGAGACCAGGGCATCGGCCAGGCCCTCGGCACACAGGCGCGCCGCGACGGCGATGCTGGCGTCGGGCTTGCTGTCGAGCGCAACTCGCGGCGATTCGTCCATGCCCACCGCTTCTTTGGCGTGGTGGATGGCGATGCGCTCGGCGTCATGACGAAGCTCATACAAGAGCGCCGATAACCGCGGGGCATCCCCGACGAGGAGGAGGTGCAGGGGCCGCTCGCCGGGTCGCTTTTCGATCGACAGAGCGGCTGCCGCCTTGACGACTTCTTCCGGGCCATGGTCACCGCCCATGGCATCGATGGCGATGGTGAGCGGCGCGGTGGCTTGGGAGGCTGCACTGGACGGTTGAACCGACATAGCTCACCGACGATATCACGCACCTCTTACGAATAGAAGCGTCGCCCGGCGATGGCGTGATAGCTTGCCGCCGTGCCCACGTATCGTCTGACGCTGGCCTATGACGGCAGCGATTTTTGCGGCTGGCAGACCCAAAAGAACGGCACCAGCATCCAGTCCGTGCTGGAGGCCGCGCTGTCGCGTCTGTTCAGTCAGCCGATCAGCTGCCGTGCCGCTGGGCGCACCGATGCGGGGGTTCATGCGCTGGCCCAGGTGGTCAGCTTTCGCCACGAGCGGGTCGTGCCTGAGCGTGCGCTGATCCACGGTTCCAACCACTACCTGCCGAAGTCGGTGGCGGTGGTGGCGGCCGAGGTGGTCGCCGAGGACTTCGATGCGCGCTTTTCAGCGTCGGGCAAGCTGTATCGCTATCAGATCTGGAACGCGGCGGTGCGCTCGCCGCAGCACCAGGTCAATCACTGGCACGTCGCGCATCCGCTCGACATCGCGGCGATGCAAGCGGCTGCCGCCTGCCTGATTGGTCGGCACGACTTCCGCGCTTTCCGCGCCGCCGACTGCGAGCGCCGCACCACCGTGCGCCTGATGCGCCGCATCGACATCACGCGCCACGTCCCGACCGCCGCCCTGCCCGAGCAAGCCGTGGTGCACATCGAGGTCTCGGCCACCGCCTTCCTCAAGAACATGGTGCGCATCCTTTCGGGCACGCTGATCCAGGTCGGCAAGGGACGCATGACGGCGCAGCAGGTGGCTGAGGCCCTTGAAAAGGGCGATCGCACGCTGGCTGGCCCGACGGCGCCGGCGCATGGCTTGACGCTGATCGCCGTCGAGTACGGCCCGCGCATCGGCTACTAACGTTGGATTGAAGGAATCAGCGGCGAGCCCGCGGCTCGTGCTGCGGAGGAGTGCGGGGGGGAATGACTAGCTGCGGGTGCTGGCGCGCGGGAAGGCGCCGCGACCGGCGTAGTGGCCGGCTGTGCCCAGCTCTTCTTCGATGCGCAGGAGCTGGTTGTACTTGGCCAGGCGTTCGCCGCGGGCGGGGGCACCTGTCTTGATCAGGCCGGTGTTCTCAGCGACGACGAGGTCGGCAATGAAGTCGTCCGAAGTCTCGCCCGAGCGGTGGCTGATGATGTTGGCGTAGCCGGCACCGCGGGCCATGGCGATGGCGTCCTTGGTCTCGGTCAGCGTGCCGATCTGGTTGAGCTTGATCAGCGCAGCATTGGCCAGGCGGTCTTGGATGGCGCGCTCGATGATCGCCGGGTTGGTGACAAAGACATCGTCGCCGACGAGGAGCACGCGACCACCTAGCCGCTCGGTCATGCGCTGCCAGCCGCTCCAGTCGCCTTCGGCCAGGCCGTCTTCGATCGACCAGATCGGGTACTTGTTCACCCAGTCTTCCCAGAAGCCGATCATCTCGTCGCTGCTGCGTCGGCTGCCGTCAGACTTTTTGAAGACGTAGGTGCCGTCCTCATAGAACTCGCTGGCGGCGGCGTCCAGCGCCAGCACCATGTCAGTCCCCGCCTTGAGGCCGACGTGATCGATGGCTTGCAGCAGAAGCTCTAGCGCCTCTAAGTTGCCGACATTGGGGGCAAAGCCGCCCTCATCGCCGACGGCGGTGGTCAGGCCGCGCTTCTTCAAGATGGCCTTGAGCGACTGATAGGTCTCGGCCCCCATGCGCATCGCTTCGGCAAAGCTGGAGGCGCCGATCGGGGCAATCATGAACTCTTGCAGGTCGACGCTGTTGTCGGCATGCGCGCCACCGTTTAGGACATTGAGCAGAGGCACCGGCAGGGTCGTGCCGCCCCCCAGGTAGCGATAAAGCGGCGTGCGGTGAGCGGCGGCGGCAGCGCGCGCCACGGCCATCGAGATGCCGAGGATGGCGTTCGCACCCAGCCGGCCCTTGTTATCCGTGCCGTCGATCTGGCGCAGACGGTCGTCGAGGGCTCGCTGATCGGTGGCCTGCAGACCGCGCAGGGCAGGGGCCAGGACGGTGTTGACGTGGCCGACGGCGCGCTGCACGCCCTTGCCTTTGTAGCGGCTGCCGCCATCGCGTAGCTCGATGGCTTCGCGGCTGCCGGTCGAAGCGCCCGAGGGCACCGCGGCCCGCCCGAAGGCGCCTCCAGCCAGCCGGACATCGACCTCGACGGTCGGGGTGCCGCGCGAGTCCAGGATCTCGCGAGCCCAGACGGACTCGATGGCGGTCTCGGTGGACGACTCGGCGATCGACGACGGGGTGTTGGTGCTCATGACGACAACTCTCCTTAAACGCTGTGGCCGGCATGATATCGCACTCGCGGGTGGGGGCGGCGACGCTTTGGTGGACTTCGTATTTGCTGAGAATGCCCTCGACGCGGATGGGCTGCACGGCTGGGGCCCCCGCTTACCAGGACACTTTTTTTCCGTCGGGGCGCCGAAAAAAAAGGTCCTGGGCGGCCCCAGCCTTACT
>DAORCZ010000676.1:0-1604 GCA_035345735.1 Pseudomonadota bacterium
GCCAATCATCACGTTTTCCGGTTTGAAGTCGCGATGCACCAACCCATGCTGATGCACCGCCCACAGACCCAGGCCGGCCTGTCGGAAGATGGCGACGATCTCGGACCAGGTTCGCTCCCGCGCCTGCAGCCAGTCGCGCAGCGTGACGCCGGCGATCAGCTCCATGGCGATAAAGATGCGCTGGTTGCTCTCGCCGACTTCGTAGATGGTGACGATGTTGGGATGCGTGACCTGCGCCAGGGCCCGGGCTTCACGCAGAAGCGGCGTGCGAGCTTCCGCCTGCGCCGAACGCAAGAGCTTGACCGCTACCTCGCGGTGTAGCTGTTCGTCGTACGCCACATAGACCACACCCATGCCGCCGGCTCCCAAGCGGCGGAGCGGAACGAAGCGGCCGATCCGGGTTGGCGCGGCCTCTTCCGGCCGGCTGGGGGGACCGAACAGGCGCTGCCGAATCAGCGCCCGCTTGCGCTTTTCCTCGACGGAATCGAGCAATTCCTGGGCTGCCGGCAAGAGAGCTTGCCGCAGTCGCGATTCCGCTGCGTCGCCTGGCGGATCGGCGGTCTCTCCGGCGTCCGGTGCTGACTTCGGCGCAGACTCCATCCCTGCTTACGTTCGTGCATTTTGTCGCCCAGATCTACTGTTGATGCGGGTGTTGATGCGGGTGTTGATGCGGGTGTTGATGCGGGTGTTGATGCGGGTGCTGATTCGGGCTCGGATTGCGGCGAGGGGATCGCCGACCGCGCGGCAAATTCAGCGTGCCGGGGATCGCCACTTTCGCGTATTTTGAGGATATGCCCAGCGCGCAGAGCGATGATCCAGCGACGGACGATCTGGCCCTCTTTGCCGCGTGGCAGTCCGGTGATCGGCAAGCGGGAGAGGCGCTTTTCGAACGCTACTACGACGCGCTCGCGCGCTTTTTTCACAACAAAGTCAGCGAGTCGGCGACCTCGGATCTGATTCAGAACACCTTCCTGGCCTGCGTCGAAGGGCGAGCGCGCATCGTCGGGACCTCGGGGTTTCGCGGCTATCTGTTTGGCGTCGCGCACAACCTGCTGCGGCGTCACTATCGCGGTCGGCGCAACGAAGGGGATTCGCTGGATCTCGATCACATCTCGGCCAGCGAGCTAGAGCCGTCGATGAGTCAGATCCTCGGCGCGCGGCAAGAACAGCGCCTGCTCTTGGAGGCCTTGCGGCGCATCCCCATCGACTGCCAGATCATCTGCGAACTCCACTATTGGGAGCAGCTGGGCACCAGCGAGATCGCCGAGATCCTGGGCGTACCGGGCGGCACCGTGAAGTCGCGGCTGCAGCGGGGGCGCCGCCTGCTGGAAGAGCAGCTAGCGCTCTTGGCTTCGTCGAAAGAGCTGCTGCACACCACGCTGTCGAACCTTGAAAAGTGGGCCGCGGATCTCCGTCATCGTGTGCTGGCGCCCCCCGATCCCGCCTAGGCGGTGCGCGTGCGCTGTTCCTTTGGCTCGCGATCGAGCAAGATGGCGAGCATGCAGCTTGGACGGCCTGCGCTGCCCTGTCGCCCGCCGCTGTGGGCGCAGGGTGGCTATCTTCAGTCGGTGCTCGGGAACTATCTGCCGCTGCCGCCGCTTGCG
>DAORCZ010000676.1:1704-5023 GCA_035345735.1 Pseudomonadota bacterium
GGGTGGCTATCTTCAGTCGGTGCTCGGGAACTATCTGCCGCTGCCGCCGCTTGCGATTGCGCCGCGACGGACTGAGGTGACGCTGCCCGATGGCGATCGGCTGGCGGTGGCGGTGTATTCGCCGGGACCGACGCCCTCTCCGCGCGGGCGGAAGGTGGTGATCTGCGCTTTCCACGGCCTGGGTGGTCACGGCGAGCGCCCCTATATGCAGCGGGTGGTGGCGGTCGGGACAGCGCGCGGCTGCGAGGTGTGGACGGTCGATCATCGCGGCTGCGGTCAGGGGCGCGGACTCTCGCGCGGCATCTATCACAGCGGGGTGGCCGCGGATCTCAGCGCGGTCTTTGCCGAGGTCCGGCGGCGCAAGCCCGAGGCACTGGTCATCGGCGTCGGCTTTTCGCTGAGCGCCAACGCGCTGCTCCTGTGCTTGGGTGATGGCTATGGCGGGCCGCAGCATCCCCCGGATGCGGCGATTGCCGTCAACCCGCCGATCGATCTGGCGCGCTGTGCCGAGCTGATCTGCGCACCGGAGCATCGCGTGTTCAATCTGTACTTCGTGCGCGCCTGCGTGCGCTACGCGCGCCAGCGCGATGCCGACGGCATAAAGCCGCAGCCGCCGGCCCGCGTGCACCTGCGGATGTCGCTGAAGGAATTCGACGATGCGTTTACCGCGCCGCTCGGTGGCTTCCGCGATCGCCACGACTACTACCAGAAGGCGAGTGCGCTGCCGCACCTTTCCGGCATCACGCGCCCGACGGTGATCCTGCATGCCGAAGACGATCCCTTCATCGACCCCACGGACTTTCAGCGAGCTCGCTTGGGGCCCGGCGTTCACCTGCACCTAGAACGACACGGCGGCCACCTCGGCTACGTCAGTCGCGATCTGCCGACGCGACGCTGGCTGGACTATGGCCTGGGTCACTATCTCGATCAGCTGCTGGCCGGGGTGTAGGCCGGGCTCGCTTCGTCCACGCCGTGCATGCATGTCGCGGCCGCGGCGGTCGTGTTAAACATCGCCGATGTCGGCTCGACCCGCCCCGGATGGGGCGAACTTGTTTAGTCACCACGCGCAGGCGCAGCGCGTCGGTCAGCCGCTGGCGGAGCGCATGCGACCCCGGCGCCTCGACGAAGTGGTGGGCCAGCCGCAGCTTCTGGGGGAAGGCCGGCTGCTGCGTCAGATCCTCAGTCAGACCACCGATCGTGGCGGCGGGCGGGCCTTTCTGCCTTCGCTGATCCTGTGGGGACCACCGGGCTGCGGCAAGACGACGCTCGGCGGGCTGCTTGCGGCCCACGTCGGGGCGCGGTTCGCGCCGCTTTCGGCTGTGCACAGCGGTGTCAAAGAGCTGCGCGCCGCCATCGAAGACGCCCGTCAGCTGCTGGTCGAGCGCGGCGTGCGCACCGTGCTGTTTATCGACGAGATCCATCGCTACAACAAAGCGCAGCAGGATGCGCTGCTACCCCATGTCGAAGCCGGCACGGTCGTGCTGCTGGGCGCGACGACGGAAAATCCCGGCTTTGAGATCAACGGAGCCCTGCTATCGCGCTGTCGCGTGCTGCGCCTGCAGCCGCACCGCCCCGATGATCTGCAGACCATCTTGCAGCTCGCGCTGTCGGATCGCGAGCGCGGCCTGGGGACGATGGCCATCGAGCTTGCCGACGAAGTGCGCGATCAGCTGATTCGCCTCTCGGCCGGCGATGCCCGTCGCTTGCTGTCGACGCTCGAAGCCCTGGTCTATCTCACGCCAGCGGCCGAAGACGGCGTCCGGCGCCCGACCAGCGTCGAGCTAGAGCAGGCGCTGGCCCAGAAGCTCTTGCCGCACGACAAAGATGGCGAGCTGCACCACGACATCATCTCGGCGCTGATTAAGTCCGTGCGCGGGTCCGACCCCGATGCCGCGCTGTACTGGACGGCGCGCATGCTAGAAGCCGGCGAAGATCCGCTCTACGTGCTGCGTCGGTTGGTGATCTTGGCCGCCGAAGACATCGGTCCGGCCGACCCGCGCGCCCTGCCCATGGCCACCGCCACCGTCGAAGCCGTGCGCTTTGTCGGCATGCCGGAAGGACACCTGGCGATCAGTGCGCTGGTGCTGTTTCTAAGCGTCGCGCCCAAGAGCAATAGCGCGCTGGTCGCCTACGCCGCGGCGCGGGCTGCAGTCGAAGAACACGGCGCCTTGCCAGTGCCAATCCATCTGCGCGATGGCCACAGCAGCACGGCGCGCGCGCTGGGGCATGGCGCGGGCTATCGCTATCCGCACGACTTCCCTGGCCACCACGTGCCGCAGCGCTATCTGCCCGACGAGCTTCCCGAGTCCGCCTTGCCCTTTTATCGCCCCGCGGCGAGTGGCTTCGAGCAGAAGATCGACGAGCGCCTGCGTGCTCTGCGTCGCACTTAGAAGGTGTTTACATATTGGGCTGCGAAGGCCTTTAACACGACCGTGCTGCACGGCTGGGGCCCCCGCGGACGCGGCCTCCCTTTTTCGCCGGGGCGTCGAAAAAGTGAGATCCGCTGCGGCCCCAGCCTTACGGGCTTCTTGGCGGCATTTAATTTGTAAACACCTTCTTAACGTCCTGGGTCGGAGGGGCGAGCCGCGGCCGAGCGTCCCGATGTTGTCTTGCCCGGCTTGGCGTTGGAAAGGATGCGCTCTTGTTCGGTCAGCCAGGCGCGCGCGGTGGCCTGGTCGGCGCAGATCTTGACGCGCGGAGCGTAGCCTCCAAGCCCGCGCGCTGCGCCCAGAAGCAGCGTCGCCATGGTCGCGGCAAACAGGTTGGCGCCAAACGGCGCGACGGCCATGCGCGCCCCATTGCCCGTCGCCTTCAGCCAGCCCACCAGGTGCTTGCGCGCCTCGGGCAGCGCCTTGTCGAGATCCGACAGATCGACCAGCAAGAGCAGCCGGCCATGCAGCGCGATGCGCTCGCTGTAGAGCACCGTCAGCGCCTGCGCATCGGTCAAGCTGACGATGCCGCGCGGCTTCCACTGCACCCACGTCCCTTCGGCGCGATAGCTGTGCGGGCCGATAAACTGCTCGTCCACCACGTCGATCACTCCCCCTGGTCCCGGCGACATTCTATCGCGCTGCGCCGACGATTCATGTCGCAAAGGGCGCGCAGTGCGGCCAGGCTCCACCGCCTGGGATCGACCCGCTCCGGCGATCTGTGGAGAGGGAACCCCCGTGCCCCGCGGTGAGCATCGGCTGGCCCAGTGGCTCAGTGAGTTCGCACGCGCGTCCGGCAGCGGCGTATTGTCGGAATCTATGGAATCGTCCGGTCGCTTCCTGGTGTTCGCCCTGGTGGGCTGCTGTCTGTTCTCTGGATCGAGCGCGCA
>DAORCZ010000677.1:0-5014 GCA_035345735.1 Pseudomonadota bacterium
CCCACCTAGTAGTGAGTCCTCCTCAGCCCCGGAAACGCCCGCCAGCCCAGGCTCTGTGCCGGTCGCCGCCGGGGCTTCACCCGACCCAGCCGCCCCCTGCGCCGAGCCCGCCGCGACGGCTCCGGGGGAGGAGGCGCCCGCCGAGGCTGCCCTCATCGATCCCGCGCCCACGCTGTCGATCGACGAGCTGGTCGAGCGCCTGCCGCAAGAGCCCGGCGTCTACCTGATGAAGGACAAGAAGGGGCGCATCATCTACGTCGGCAAGGCGGGCAACCTGCGGCAGCGTGTGCGCTCGTACTTCAGCGAGTCGAGCGGCGATGGTCGCGCCTTCATCCGCCTGCTCAATCGCTTGCTCGGTGACATCGAGACGATGGTCACCAACAACGAAAAAGAGGCGCTGCTCCTCGAAAACATCCTCATCAAGCGCCACAAGCCGCGCTTCAACGTCAAGCTGGTCGACGACAAGAACTACCTGGCACTGCGCCTGGACCCCAAGGCCCGCTATCCCCGGCTAGAGGTCGTGCGGCGCATCCGCGACGACGGCGCGCGCTACTTTGGGCCGTATCATTCGGCGGGGGCGTGTCGGCAGACGCTGCAGGTGGTCAATCGCCACTTCAAGCTGCGCACCTGCACCGACCACGTGCTGAACAGCCGCAGCCGGCCCTGTCTGCAGTACCAGATCAAGCGCTGCGATGCGCCCTGCGTGTTCCCCCTGCCGCCGTCTCAGTATGGCGAACAGGTGCGCGATGTCGGCCTGTTTCTCGACGGGAAAAATCATGAGCTGCTGGACCGGCTGCGGGCCCGCATGATGCAGGCCTCGGACGAGACGCGCTTTGAAGTGGCGGCGGCGCTGCGCGATCAGCTGCGCTCGCTAGAGCGGACGCTGGAAGAGCAGCGCATCGTGTCGGCGCAGTTCCTGGACCAGGACATCTTTGGCTATTTCCGTCAGGGCGACGTGATGGAAGTGGCGGTGCTGCAGATCCGCCAGGGCAAGCTGCTGGGGCGGCGCAGCTTCCGCTTTGCCGAGCAAGAGTTTCCTGATCACGAGTCGATCTCGGCCTTCGTCGGCCTGTACTACGACGCCAGCAACGCCATCCCCGACGAGGTGCTGCTGCCCATCGACATCGAAGACCTGGCCGCCAAGCAAGAGTGGCTGCGCGAGCGTCGCGTCGAACACAGCACCACCGTCGGCGTCGCCGGTGACAGCAGCACGCGGGCGCGGGTCGAGGTGCTGGTGCCCAAGCGCGGACCGCGGCGGCAGCTTGTCGAGCTGGCCAACAAGAACGCGGCCGTGAACTACAGCACGCGTCGCAACCAGAAACGCGACGTCGAAGACTCACTGGCCAAGCTGCAGCGCCGGCTGGGGCTGAAGCGGCTACCGCAGCGCATCGAGTGCTTCGACATCTCGCACCTGCAGGGCAGCGATACCGTGGCTTCGCGCGTGGTCTTCGTCAACGGCGAGCCGGCGCGGAGCGAGTACCGCACGTTTAAGGTCCGCTCCGTCGGCAATGACGACTTTTCGGCGATGTACGAAGTCCTGTCGCGGCGCTTCCGGCGGGCTCGCCAGCTTGCCGAGGCGGAGGCTGCGACGACCGCCCCCAGTGCGACGCCCGAGGCCGCCGCGCCGCCGTCGGCCTCCACACCGACCAGCGCGCCCAGTGGCTATTCTCCGGCGGCGCAGGCGGCGCGACGGCAAGCGGTGCTGATCTCGGCACGGGATGCCGGTACGGCCAGCTATCGCACCGACGCGGCAGCCTCCGGCCCGGGCAGTCGGTCGGCGGCCGCGGAGTCGGCAGGCGCGGCAGACGCGCTGATCCTGGAAGAGTCGGCCGTTGCGGGGGAGGCGGCGATGGCCGCGTCGACGTCGAGCTGGGCCCTGCCCGATCTGCTGGTCATCGATGGCGGCAAGGGACAGCTGGCGACGGCCCTGGTGGCGCTGAAAGACGTCGGCATCAACTGGTCGGCGGAGCTTGACGTCATCGGCCTGGCCAAAGAGCGCACCGACAGCGAGGGCGAAGAACACCCCGATCGTGTGTTTCTGCCGCGCACCAAAGATCCGATTCGTCTGCGCCCCAACACCGCCGAGATGTTTGTGCTGAGCCGCATCCGCGACGAGGCGCATCGTTTTGCGGTCGGCTTCCATCGCAAGCTGCGCAAGAAGCGCAGCCTGCAGTCGCAGCTAGACGAGATCCGCGGCCTGGGACCCAAGCGCCGCGCGGCGCTGCTGCGGGGCCTGGGCAGCGTGAAGGCCATCCGGGCCGCCAGCCTCGATGAGCTATCGCAGGTCGAGGGCATGACCAAGGCGGCGGCGGCGGCGGTCTACGCCTACTTCCACACCGTGCATGGCCACGCCGTGCACAGCCCGCCGGCCTCCGATGCGAAGGTGGGCCCGCCGCCGCCAACGACGACGGCCGAGCCCGAGCCGGCTCGCGCCACCCCACCGCGCGGACGTGGGACACATCGCGCAGAGGCGCACACTGTCGGGGAGAGCGCAGCCGCATCGCTTTCGGCAGTGGCTACGGGTGCGGGTGCGACAAGCAACCCCACGGCAGCGGCGCCGGAAGGTCCGGCAGAGCTACCGGCTGAGTTAGAAGATGCGGCGGCGCAGGAGCTTGCTGCCCTGACCGCTGCCGAGGGCTTCGACGCCGGCGACTTCGACGGGGACGACGGGGCCGGGGAGGGGGCGGACGCCGATGGAGCAAGTCGCCTCGATGACGCGGACGGCAGTCCTCTGCAGGAGCTAGCGCGCACAGCGTCGCGGCGCGAGAAGTCGGCCGAGCCTTCATAAGCCCCAAATTCGCCGGATTTCGCGGCAAAATGGAGGGCAGCGTCTCTCCATGCCCGTCACGCTCAAGTGCCCCGAGTGTGGCCGTGAGTTCCAAGGCAAGGCCCGCTTCTGCCGCGCCGATGGCGCCCGCCTCGTTGAGGCCGGCGCCGAGCCTGTGGTGACCTCGGCTGCCCCGGCCACCCCGGCCTCCGCCGCAAGTGGCTCGGCGAGCTCTGCCGTGCCTCCGGTGGTTGGCGACAAGGCCGGCAGCGGGCCGCACAGCGACGATGGCCGCGGTGCCAGCGCCGCCAGCACGCGGAAGGCGGGGGCGGGCAGTGACCCGCGCCGATCGTCGCATCGCGATCTGCGCGGCAGCATCGGGGCGGCGGGGGGCAGTCGTGGGACGGGCACTCGTCCGGGCTCGCTGCGCGGCCTGCCGGGGGTCAGCGGCGACGACCACGGTCTGCCCGGGGCGCTGTCGGGCGACCACCGCAAGGCGCGGGGCACCGGCAGCGGCGCACGCAAGGATCCGCGCAAGGAGTCGAAGCGCGATCACTCGGGCTCGCTGTCAAGCAACGCCCTGGCCCCGGTCACCGATGGCTTCGGCGAGAAGCGGGCGGAGAGTCGACGCGCCGACCCGATGATCGGCCGGGTTATCGCCGGCCGCTTCGAGATCGAAAAGGTCCTGGGCACCGGCGCCACCGGCGTCGTGTATCGCGCTACGCACCGTGCCCTGGCGCGCAAGATGGCGGTCAAGCTGCTGCGCCCGCAGTTCGTCTGGGACGATCGCTCGATGGAGCGCTTCTTCCGCGAGGCGCGCACCTACAGCATGCTCGACCACCCCAACATCGTGTACCTCTACGACTTTGGGCGGGCCGAGCAGGGCGAGCCGTTCCTGGTCATGGAGTACGTCGAAGGGCAGACGCTGCACGAGGCGATCCAGCACAGCCCGACGCGCACCTTGCCACTGGATCGCGTGCTGATCGTGATGAGCCAGGTGGCACGGGCGCTGGCGCATGCCCACAGCCGTGGCGTCATCCACCGCGACATCAAGCCCGAGAACATCATGCTGGTGCCCCAGGGCGAGTACGAAGACCTGGCCAAGCTGCTCGACTTCGGCGTCGCCAAGGTCGCCAATGCCGAGCGTGTCACCGGGGTGGGTCAGGTCACCGGCACGGCCGAGTTCATCGCGCCCGAGACGCTGATGGACGGCGTCGAGATTACCTCGGCCGTCGATCTGTACGCCGTCGGCATCATCTTTCACGATGCGCTGATCGGTCGACCGCCGTTCACCGGCACCCTCGATGTCGTCCTACACCAGCACGTCGAGATGGTGCCGCCGCTTTTGTCCGAGCGCTCGGCCGATCCCAACCTGCCGATCGAGCTCGATGATGTCGTGGCGCGACTTTTGGAAAAAGATCCGGGGCGCCGTCCGTCGGCCGTCGAGCTCAGCGAGGTCCTGGATCGGCTACTCGAAGAGTGGCTGGGACGCGAGTACGCCGTCGATGACGCCAGTTCGATAAGCGGCATCGGGGTGGCCAGCGCGATCACCGCGTCGGAGGGGCTGAGCGGCGACAGCTTCAGTGGCCTAAGCGGCCTCTCTAGCCGCGGCAGCCTGGGCCTGGCGGTCAGTGCCGACAGTCTGGGGTCAATCAGCAGTGCCAGCACCGCGTCTGGCCTGAGCTCCGACGCGAGCGCTGGCTTCGGCAGCACCCCAGCGAGCGCGGACAAGAGCGGCGAGACCACGGACACCAGCCTGCGGGCGGTGCCGGTCGTCGAATTTTCGGACCTGGACACGCAGCCGCTGGCCCTGCTGCAGCGCCCGACGCTGATGGTGCATCGGGCCGAGCGCAAGACCGAGGTCATTGACCGCCTGGCGCGGCCGACGCAGGTGGTGGCGCGTCAGGACTGGCCGACGCGGATGATGCCCGGGCTGGGGGCAGCGGGGGCGCCCGCGCGCCCGACGCAGGTGCTGCCGCAGCTGCGACCGCCGCGCGGGCCGACGCAAGAACAGATGGAGCTCGTCGAGCTGCACAGCGCGAACCTGTACAAGGCGGCGACCGAGCTCGCGGGGCGACTGTGGCCGGGTGGGTGGCCGCAGGCTCTGCTGAACCTGCAACAGCACATCGAGGGCTGTGATGCGCAGGAGCGCAAGCTGGGCACCGAGATCGAAGCGCACGAGAAGCGAGCCCGCGAGGCGCCTGAGCTGCTAGAGCAGCACCACGAGCTGCGCCTGAAGGTGCTGGG
>DAORCZ010000678.1:0-5009 GCA_035345735.1 Pseudomonadota bacterium
ACGCCGCGCTGGTTTTTCGACGGGCCGCAGTGGCAGGCGCTGGGGCTGTTTCTGCTGCTTACCGTGCCGCACCTAGCGTTCCGTCGCCTGTACTATGGAGACTGGGTGCCGAACACGTTCTACGTCAAGTCGGCGGGCGGGCCCGGCACCTGGAAGCAGGGCGGCTACTACCTGTTTACGTTCCTGCGCGATCAGAAGCTGGCGGTGCTGCCGCTGCTCTACGTCCTGGGTCTGCTGCGCCTGCCTAGCGAGCGCACGGCCCGCGAAAAGTATCTCCGCCTGGGCCTGGTCACCTACGGCCTTTCTGCCGTGTTTCTTTTGTACGTCGCGTCGGTGGGCGGCGACTTCATGGGGCTTCATCGCTTCGTGCTGCCGATCGTGCCGCTGCAGGTGGTGTGCGGCTTCTTGGGGCTCTTTTACTTTCTGCGTCATCGTCCAGCGTCGGCAGCGCTCGGCGGACTGGGTCTGCTGTTTGCGCTGCACCTGGCCAACACCTTCTTTGTCGATCGCTTTGCGCTGTCGTTCATCGGCGCCGATCGCGGCATCGATACGCCGGGCTTTCTGCGTCACTACGCCGCCGACCGCACCGCCATCGGCAAGTGGCTGGGGCAGCACGTCGCCCCCGATGACTATCAGGTCGTCGGCGGCGCCGGCGCCCAGGTCTACTACGCAGGCATCCGCGCGCTCGACAGCTTTGGCCTGTGTGATGCCTACGTCGCCAAGAAGACGCCGCCGCTCTCCAGTCGTCCCGGTCATCAGAAGTTCGCGCCGCTTAGCTACGTCCTTTCGCGCACACCGCCCCCGACCATCCTGACCTACAACGTCTATCGCATCGCCGCCGCGCCCTATCAGCCCGACGCTGGCGAGGCCGCGATGTGGCGATCCCGCGGCTTCCACTACGTCAGCGTGCCGATCCCCGGCCTCAGCCAGCCTTGGTACAGCTTCCTCAAGCGCATCGATCGCCGCCTCGGCCCGCTGCCGGCGCTGAACGATGGGCTCGACTCGCCGTAGGCGCTGGGCCGACCCATCGTCTAACGGGCCAAATGATTAATCGTTTTGCGAACTTATTGTTTAATTTTGTTTTATAGAAGCGAATAATTTTCGTTGTTTAATTGCGTACTGAGATTGATTAATTTATAAAAAATAAGTTAATTTCCGTGCGTTCTAAGTGTCCCATTAGGTACACGGCCTGTACCATTTGGGACACTGCGTCCTGCCTCATCAGCGACGAAGATGGGACCCGATTGATCGGCCTATTCTTCTATTCTGGAAGATGGGAACAAACGCAACAGGGGGAAGCCAATGAGGAAGCGTTCTGCAGTGCTTTTAGTGGTGAGTGCACTATTGGTCGGCTGGATCAGCGCCCAGGTATCCTGCAACGGCCAAAATCTGGGCGATAACGTCGATGGCGGCGCCGATGGCGGCGACCTGCCAGCGCTCTCGGGTCTGGTTAGCCTGAGCGTGACGCCGGCGACCGCGACGCTCAGCGTCGACAACGTGGGCGGGCCCCAGACCCAGGCCTACCAGGCCATCGGGCACTTTGACGGTCAGCCCGACAGCGACGTCACCAATCAGGTCAACTGGCGCATCGACAACACCGCGATTGGCAACGTCGGCCGCGGTGGTCTGTTCACCACGTCGAACCAGGCGGGCGGACAGGGCGTCATCACCGCCTACTCGGGCACGATCACGGCCACGGCGCAGATCCTGGTCAACTTCCAGCCGGTGGTGAAGTCGACCAGCGCTCCCGCCGATGCCGCGACCAAGCTGCCGCCCACGGCGACCGGCATGGTGATGACCGGCAACTCCCCAACCATCCTTTATCCGTCGAACAACACGATGTTCCCGCGCAACATCTACAAGGTCCGCTTCGAGTGGACGGGCGGCACGGGCAACAACCTGTATCGCCTGGAGTTCAAGAGCCCGCAGCTTACGATGTCGGTCTACACCACGACCACCAACTGGACGCCGGATCAGACGCAGTGGGGCTACATCGCCAACAGCAACGCCGGCGGCAAGGCCACTTGGACGGTGTATGGCACCAACTCGGCGGCGCCGACCAACATCTACCGCTCGGCCGCGGTCGACCTGAACTTTTCGAAGAGCCCGGTCGATGGCGCCATTTACTACTGGTCCACGACGGTAGCGGGCGTCCGACGGGCCACGGTATCGGACTCGGCGCCGGTGGACTTCTTGACCCCGGCGCAGATCGGCAAGTGCGTCGCCTGCCACACTGTGTCGCGCAATGGCGCGCGGGTCGGCGCCGACATCGGCGGCAACACGCTGGGCGTGTACAACGTCAAAGATCGCAGCGTGGTCATCGATCCAGCGATGGGCATTGCCATGGCTTGGACGACGTTTAACCCCGACAACTCGCGCATTGTCACCGCCAGCAAGGGCGTGCTGACCTTGCGCACCGGCGACACCGGAGCCGTCATCAACACCCTGCCGCTCGCCCCGAAGTTCGGCACCATGCCCGACTGGTCGCCCGATGGACGCCTGGTGGCCTTTGCCTACTCGACGGTGAGCAAGGATCGCGGCATCGCCGGATCGTCGATCGCGACGATGGAATACAACAACGGCACCTGGAGCAACCTCAAGCCCATCGTGACGTCGACCGGCAACAGCGACAGCAAGTACTACCCGTCGTTCTCGCCGGACTCGAAGTGGATCGCCTACGTCTCGGCGGCTGGCGGCAACTCCGACAACAACGACGCGGCCAAGCTGTTCATCGTGCCCGCCGATGGCTCAAGCGCGCCGATCGAGCTTGCGCAGGTCAATCGCATCGTCAACAACGCGGACCTGGGCGCTACCGCGCAGCTTGCCGACACCATGCCGACCTGGGCCCCCACCAAGCCCGGCGAGACGATGTTCGTCGCCTTCACCTCGGCCCGCGCCTACGCCACGGTCTACGCCGCCGGCAAGTACAAGCAGATGTGGGTGGCCGGCATCGATCCCAACAAGCTACCCGGCCAAGATCCCAGCTTCCCCGCCTTCCGCCTGCCGTTCCAGGGCGACACCGAAAACAGCCACCGTCCGTTCTGGGCCGAAGACGTCCTCGCCCCGCCGCCCCCGCCCGATGGCGGCACGCCGATGTGCATCCCGACGCCCAACGCCGACTGCTCTTCCGCCCCCTGCTGCAGCCCCAACTACTGCAGCAGCACCGGCGGCGGCCCGCCCTACACCTGCCAGGCGCAGATTGGTTAGTCCCCCTTCCTTCACCGCCCGTACCGCTTGCACTGCCCGCACCCTCCGCACCGTCCGCACCGCGTAACCCCACCGGCAGCGCGGCTCGCTAAATCAGCGAGCAAAAACCGCTAGGGCAGCAGCGCCACGCTGTCGCGGATGGCCTGGATGCGGGCCGCTCGCCACGGGGCATTTCCTCCGCTGATCTGTCGCTCTTCGATGGCTGCGATGGCCAGTGTGGCAGCCGCTTTGGCGTCGAGCCCTGCCGCAAACTCCAGCGTGCCCCACTCCCCCGCCAGGAGCGCATTCTGCGATAGGCGCGCAGCCGGTGATGCCTTCTCTACCAGGCGGCGCACCCAGTCGGTGGGCCCTTTGAGCACCGCATGCACAATCAGCGGCACGCCCTGCTCGTCGCGCAGGTCCGCGCTCGGCACGCCCGCCAGCAGCGCCGGCAGGCCATCGCCGACATAGAACGAACCCGATGACAAGAGCGCGATTAAGGCGGCGGTGAGCAGCGCCTCGCCCTCCGGCCGCGCGCGCACGCGTTCGATGACCGCATCGCAGGCATGATGCGCCAGATACCCGACGAAGTTTCCCGTCGGCAGATTGGGTCCCGCGCGATAGGCCGGGTACTGACCCAGGGCATCGATCTGCGATAGCAACAGGTCCAGCATCGCGGGCAAGACCGCGGGTGGACAGTCATTCAAATGCTCCAAGCGCTCGCGCGAAAACTCGCCGCCGTAGCGCAGCACCAGCGCCAGCAGATCGAGGCGTCCTTCGAACAGCGCCCGCAGCAGCCAGCCGCGCTTTTCGATCAGCTCAGCCGGGGCCTTGCTCTTCTTCAAGAGGGCCGTCACCGCATCCAGCTGCGGCGGCACATCCGGCATGTAGCTCAACACATGAAAGCCGCCGTGCTCTTCGTCTTCCGTCCAGCGCAGGAGCGCGCCATCGAGCAGCCGATAGCTCTGCGGCCCATGCACCGGATGCTGCACGACCACCCCGCGCTCATCCTCCCGCCAAGTGCCGCGATACACGCCCGATGGCGCGCGATCGATGAACCCACCCCCTTCGACAAACTCCAGAAAGCGGGCGCTGTAGGGTGGATAGGTCTTTCCCGGCACAGCTCCGCGAGATCGCGTGTGGCCCTCCCGGCTAAGGAGCCACATCCCAACGATAGATGACAAGAGCGCTCTGCCCTCCCTTTTGTGGGGTGACTATGGCACGGGGCAGGGGCAGGGAGGGCACTGACAAAGGCGTGCTGACCCTGCATACCGGAGATACCGGATCGACAGGTGCGGGTTGAGCGGGTCGAGCACAACGGGAACTCGTGCCGGCCCTCTCGACTTAGGAATCTCAGGAACGTTGACAGCCAGGCCGCACGCTCTTGTCGGCTGCGCTCTGGTCGCAGGACTCCGGCGCAGAAATGGGAATTAGGAAGGAGGAGCTAGGAATTAAGCTTCTCGCTAGGCTCAACTTTGGGGTGCAGGTCACGGGAGCAGCCCATGTCCATGAAGCGAGTTCAGCAGTATCTCGCCATTGACGGGAAAGCCGTACCTGGCAGTTATTCGATAGATATCCCAATGCAGTTTCCTAGAACCAAGACGTCAAGCATGTTGACAGTTTCGCGGCGCTCATGTTACCGGAGCTGAGCCCTTTGAAGAGGGGCACGTTCTCGACGGAAAATTGGCCGCGGACCCGTCGTTCGCGCGTGGAGGTTGCATGGAGATCTACAAGGACTTCGGTTTCGAATCAGCGCATCGCTTGCCGCATGTACCGCCGGGCCACAAGTGTGGACGTCTGCATGGGCACTCGTTCCGCGTGCG
>DAORCZ010000679.1:0-5007 GCA_035345735.1 Pseudomonadota bacterium
GCGCACGCAGGCCAGCGCCGCGGTCTCTCTGGTGCCGCTTGCCGACGGCAGAACCTTGCTCCATTGGCCGGAGGCGTACGGCGGCAACCTGCTGGCGGACTGGGTCATGGGCATGGAGGATGGCGGCGGCGGCGGGGGTCATCCACCTCCAAGGCCCGCGCTGCGCCCGTTTGGCATCGTCGGTCTGCTGCTGCAGCCCGATGGCTCGGCGCTGGGCACCCCGACTTGGCTCGCGAACGGCATGGAGCCGCACTTCTCGCAGAGCTGCAGCGGTCCACCCTGTGCCCCGGCTGCCGGCGAGACCACGCCCGCCCCGATCGTGCTGGCCGGCACCAGCAACTATTTCGCAAGCGGCATGCCCATGGCCGGGGGCGGCGTCTGCATCAGCAGCCTCGATCCCAGCACCCTGGCCCTGCGACAGAGTCGCGTCGTTGGCACCAGCCCGCGCGTCTCGGCCTTGGTATCGCTGGGTCGCGAACTTTTGGTCGTGTACAGCGGCGGCAGTCGCATCCAGCTCCAGCGCCTGCGAGCCGATGGCGCCCCACTCGCTCCACCCACCGAAGTCACGGCGGCAGAGGCGGCGATTCCTTCCGATGTGCGGGCAGTGGCGATCGATGCCGACAGCCTGATGCTGCTCTACCTGGGCGCCGATGCGGGGGCGGCGGGACACTTCGATCTCTACGCTCTGCGCGTCGACAAAAACGGCAAAGCGGCGCGGCCGGCCCTGCGCATCTCGCGCGATCCCTATCTGACCTACGGCAGCGACTTCGCGATGACGAAGCTGGGTACCGAAGTCATTGTCGCGTGGTCGCATCGCGAGCCGCAGCACGCCCTGTATCTGGCGCGGGTGCGGCCATGAACACGCGTCTTCTGCGGCGGGTTGGGCTGGGCTTGGCGATGCAGCTGGTGCTTGCGGGATCACGCGCGCTGGCGGCCGAGCCGAGCCCGTCTGCATGGGTCGTGCTGCAAGACTTCTCGACGCGCCCGGTGGCGGAGCTACAGCCAGGCTGGGCCTATATCGAAGAGACGCTCTCCGGCCCGCCGTCCCTGATCTGCTTTGTCGGCGAAGGCTGCTATCCCGTGCAGGCAATGCAGCGCTGCGATGATCCGCGCGTCACGACCTGCCGCACGCGTCAGGGCACGCGCTTGCAGTTTTCGGCGCGCGCCCTCCCGCTGCCGCCGGGGCCGCTTGCGCCGCCGCCGCCGCTGGACAGCCCGCCGCCGCCACCGCCGCCACCTCCACCGACCGACCGTGTAGTAACCGTCGTCACGCCACCGCCCGCTGTCGCTGCCGTGCCGCCCATCCGGCAGTGGGTGTCGCCCGATCGCGAAGATCGCTGGGGCTTTGAGCTGGGGGTCGGCGGCGAGGTCGGCTTTGCGCTCGGCGGCACGACCGACCCCAGCGATCCCGCGGCGCACAGCGGTCACTTCCTGGCCATCGGTGGCAGCCTGCGCATCGGCCCGCGTCATGTGCATGGGTTTCGTCGCGGCATCGGACTCGATGGGCTGTACCGGCGCATCTCGATCGCGGCCTACCTGCCGCCGTTTATCCTCGGCGCGCTGCCGACCAGCATCTGGGCGGGAAACTACGTCGGCTTCGACCTGCGTCTGCGCGTCCTGCCGAACGTCGTGCGGCTCTCCCCGGCCGAGCCGCGCGACCCCCGCATCGGCCGCTTTACCGTCGGCATCGCCCCTGCGCTTTACGTCGTAGCGAGCGGTCGCACGCGCTTTCCTTCCGTCTTGCAGATGCTCGTACCCGAGGTCGGCATCGCGCTGCCGTTCACCAGCCGAACCGAGATCTATCTCGGCCTGCCGATGCCAGGGATCCCGGTGGCTGTGCTGCTGCATCCGCGCCTCGCGCTAGAGTTCGAGCCGAAGGTGCTGTTCTTCCTGCCGCTCGACGGCAGCCCGCGCGAGGCCCTGATCTCGTTCAACCTGTCGCTGCTCGTGCGCTGAGGCGGCTCAGTCCCCGCCGACGCGCGGGCCGCCGGGCGAGCTAGCCGCGACCGCTGAGCGCAGCGGCTGGTGACATCCGCGCGGCGGTGCGGGCTGGCCAGGCGGCGCCGAGCACGCAGGTCAAAAGCGAAAAGCCCAAGGCAAAGCCGCAAAGCGGCAGCGAGAACAGGAAGTAGCTGTCGGGCTTGAAGGGAAAGTCCGGCAACATCGTGCGCGACAGCCCGTCGATCAAAAGCGCAAACGCGCGGGCCAGGCCCAGGCCGAAGACCCCGCCGAAGATTCCCATGATCGAGGCTTCTCCCAAGAGGAGAAACCACAGGTCGGTGCGGCTGGCTCCGACGGCGCGCAGCACGCCCAGCTCGTGGCGCCGCTCGGCAATCGCCCGGAAGAAAGTGTGGGTCACGCTGCCCGCCGCCACCGCCAAGGTCGACAGCGACACCAGCACGAACAGCGCGGTGAGCAGCAGCACCGCCAGGCTCGCCTGCTCGGCACCGTTGTCTTCGATGGTGTAGCCCAGCTTGCGGGCGAGCTCGACGACGCCGGTGACGCCACGCCCGCGCCGCATCTGCACCGACAGGCTGGAGTACTCGCTCGCCGCGCGCTCGCCGACGAGCTCGGCATTCCAGCGCTGCACATAGGGCAGCGGAATGGTGATGCCAATCGGCGCCGCACGATCGCTGACGCCGGCCAGCACCAGGTGGCGATAGCGAACCTTGTCGGTCACCGCCTTGCGAGCCAGAAACGATCGCCCCAGATCGGCGACAAACACGAAGCCGCGCAGCCGTCCCAGCAGGAAGCCGTTGATGCGCGGCAGGCCGTTCATCTTGGCCAGCGAGCTGTTGTAGACCTCGATCAGAAACGGCGAGATCAAGACCGGCACCGGCGGGCGACACTTGTTGACATCCCAGTCGCAGAACTCGCCGCTTGGGCAGTTCTTGTCTTCGGTGCAGGGGGCGTTGCTCTGCGGCTCGCGATCGATAAAGGCGAGCGGGTTCTGGGGATCGCGAAGCTCAGGCGCTACGGCCTGCGGATCGATGCCGTCGATCGGCAGATCGAGATACGCGGTGCGACCGATTAGTTTTTCGCCACCCCAGCCGCGCACCGGGAAGGCGACCTTGGCGCGGGGATACACCGTCTCGACATCGGGATGGGCGCGCAGCGCGGCAAGCGTCGCTTGATCCAGAGCCTTAGGTCCCGCCCCCAAGAGCGATCCAATCGCGTCAAGCGCCCCCGAAGCCCCCGAGTCAAACGAGGTCTTCTGCGGCACGACCTCTAAGCGATCGACGGGGAAGATGCGATGCAGCACGCGCTCTTGCATGCCCAAGGACAGCGCCAGAAAAAAGCTCAGCGCGGCGATGCCGATGGTGATGCCGAAGACCGACAGCGCAAACGGTCGCGGAGCCCGCGCGATGTTCTGGCGGATCAGGCGCAGCAGGCCGAAGGGACGACGCATCATGGCGACTCTCCGCCGCGCTCGGCAGCCGATTCAGCGACGATCTGGCCGGCTTCGATGCGCAGCACGCGACGGGCCACGGCGGCGACGCGCGGCTCGTGCGTGACCAAGAGCAGGGTCAGGCCCTCGCGCTGATTCAAGGTGTGAAACAGCTCGATGATCTTGCCGCCGGTATCGACGTCCAGGTTGCCGGTCGGCTCGTCACACAGCAGGAGCTGCGGCCGAAAAAACAGCGCGCGGGCCAGCGCCACCCGCTGCTTCTGACCGCCCGACAGCTCGGGCGGGCGAGCGCTGCTGCGGTCGGCAAGATCGACGCGGGACAGGGCCTCACGAGCCCGCTCGCAGGCGGCGGCATAGGGCAGCGGCTGCGCCGAAAAAGTATTGGGCAGGAGCACGTTCTCTAGCGCCGACAGGTGATCGAGCAGGTGAAACGACTGAAAGACAAAGCCGATGCGCTCGTTGCGCAGCTGACTTAACTGCGCATCGGAAAGCGTCGATAAATCCTGACCGAAGACCTGCACGCGGCCGCTGTATTCGCGATCGAGTCCGCCCAGCACCGCAAGCAGCGTCGACTTGCCCGAGCCCGAGCGACCGACCAGCGCCACCAGCTCGCCCCCGGCCAAGGTCAGCGAGGCGCCGCGCAGGACTTCGTCGCGACCGAAGCGCCGCCCGACCTGATCGGCGATGACCAGCGCCGCGCTCGACGTGGGCGTGGCCGCTGGATCGCCCGGGGTCGGCGAGGGCGCTGGGGCAGGGGACGGGGCCGCTTCATTCGAGGAGGGCATGGGGCGAAAACCGCCGGCTGGGATATCACAAACGCGGGGCCTTCTGATAGCGTGTGCGCGCCATGTCGCCCCCCCATAAGCCCGAGACGCTCGCCGCCGCGCCGACCTTCGATCGCGCGACGGCTGCCCTGCTACTCCTCGCGGGCTTGGGACTGGTTGCGCACAGCCTGCTGTTCAACTTCGTCACTGATGACGCGTTCATCTCGTTCGTCTACTCGCGCAACCTGGCGCAGCACGGTCAGCTGGTCTTTAACCTCGGCGAGCGCGTCGAGGGCTACACCAACTTTCTCTGGACGCTGATCCTCGCTGGCGGCCTTGTCCTGCATATCCCAGCTGAGCTGTCGTCGCGCGTGCTGGGGACGCTGCTCGGCGCGGCGGGCCTTGCTGTGTCGACCTGGCTCTTTTCGATCAGCACCGCGGATGGCCGCGATGCGCAGGCCGGCTCGCGTCTGTCCGCGCTGTGGCGCGCAAGCCCCGCGCTGTTTCTCGCCGCCATCCCCGGCTATGCCTGCTGGTCGTCCGGAGGGCTTGAGACGCAGCTCTTCACGCTGCTGTTTACGAGCGGCGCGGCGCTGTATCTGCACGCCGCATCCGCACCCGCTGCCGTGCGAGCCCGCGCGCTGCCGCTCGCCAGTCTGTGCCTGGGCCTGTCGGCGCTGACCCGGCCAGAGGGCTACCTGTTCTTCGGCCTGCTCAGCCTGCATCTTTTGACGACGCAGCTTCAGTCGCGACGTGTGCTCGCCGCGCGTGGCGAGGCAACGCCGCGCTGGTTTTTCGACGGGCCGCAGTGGCAGGCGCTGGGGCTGTTTCTGC
>DAORCZ010000680.1:0-5006 GCA_035345735.1 Pseudomonadota bacterium
CGGCGCAGGGCATCGAAGCGGGCGGAGTGCTGGAGCTCGGGCGGTGGACCCACATCGCGGTCAGCATCAGCGCGGGGAACGAAGCGAAGCTCTACAAGAACGGCGTGCTGATGAACACCCAGTCCGTTTGGTCGCCGGCGACTGTGCGCCGCACCTCGAACTATCTTGGCCGCAGCAACTGGGCCGCGGACAAATACTTCGACGGCCAGCTCGCCGAGATCCGGATCTGGGGCAATGTCCGCTCGATCGATGATCTGCGGACCAACCTGCATCGCAGCCTCCTCGGCAAGGAGGACGGGCTTCAGGGGTACTGGCCGCTTGACACGCTGCTGCCGGGCAGCATCACCAAGGTCCGCGACCACAGCACTGCCGGCGCGCACGGCTCGCTCATCAACGGCGCGACGGTCGTGCTGACGAACGCGCTGCCGGTCGGCGTCGACGCCGTGGTCAGCGCCGAGTACACGACGCTCGGCTACGATCCCCAGGATCCCACCAAGAAGCAGTCGATGATGCGGCGCTTCTTCGGCGGTCGCGTGCTCGGCGCGGCGCTGCTCCTGCCCGACAAGCGCGTCGAGGCCGTCGACCTCAAGTGGGTGGGCAACGGCCAGTTCGCGCCGACGCTGCTTGGTTACATCGAAGGCGCGCCGCCGGTGCCCAGCGAAAACCTCACCGAAGGCGGCGACTACAAGAGCGCGACCTCAGTGGAGCTTTCGGTCTCGAGCGACGTCGAATATAGCTGGAGCCGCTCGCAGAGCGCCGCGATGGGCGGCAACCTCGATCTGTTCCTTGGTGTGGACACCCAGACCATGGGCGGCCTCGGCGTGATGGAGCAGCTCCTCTCGGTCAAGGTCGGCGCCAAGGGCAGCGTCAACTATTCCAAGGAGCAGAGTAGCTCGACCAACATCACCTCGAGCTCTTCGCAGACTGTGGCCGATCGGCTGGAGCTGCGCGGCACCGAGGAGTCAAGCCCCGCCTGCCCGCAGCTCGGCACCCGCTTCGTGCCAAGAAACGTCGGTTATGCGTTGGTCATCTCCAGCCTGGCCGACGTGTACGTCAGCCGCCTGAAGAAAAGCGGCCGCATGGTCGGCTACACCATCCTGCCCGTCGACGGCATCCCACCGGACGTCAACACCATCACCTTCCTCATGAACCCCGCCTACGTCATGCAGGGGAGTCTTGACGGCATGGTCGGCAGCCGCGCCGCCAGCCCGCGGTTTTATCGCGACGTACCGGAGATGCGGACGCAGTATGGCTCGCTCTATCCGGCCAGCTACTACCGCATTGAGGAAGCCTACGCCCTCAAGGAGAAGATCGAAGCCGCGGACAAGGAACGCGCCGCCTACTTCGCGCAGTTCAGCGTCTCCGATCCCGAGGCCGAAGTGGGGGTGGATCTGCCCACCGAGAAACCGAGCGCCTCCGCGGTCGCCACCGTCCTCGGCAAGATCAAGGAGCTCGGAGACGAGGCCTCGCAGAAGCTGCACGCCAGCACCGCGTTTCTGAGCTGGCAGAAGAAGATGGAGGACATGCTAGTCCGGTCGGGCAAGCGCAACATCGTCAACACCTATGTCTGGGACGCCGACGGCGGCCTGCACACCGATCAGCAGAGCTTCGCCAACACCGTCGAACATACCATCGGCGGCTCGTTCAACCTCGACACCAGCCTCGGCCTTGAGGCCAACGTCACCGCGTTCGGCGTCGCCGTGGACTGCACCGCGCTCATGAACTCGAACCTCACGCAGTCGATCAGCAAGACCGAGCGCAGCAGCACCGCGGTGCAGCTCAACGTTGATCTCTCCGGCGTCGAGTCCGCCGGCATCACCGACGAGACTGAGCGCCCGCTCGTCCCCGGCGAGAAGGTCGACCGCTACCGCTTCATGACCTTTTACCTCGAAGGCAGCACCGACAATTACAACGAATTCTTCCAGCGGGTCGTGGATCCGGAGTGGCTACAGATGAACAGCGAAGAGGCGCGCGCGCTGCGCCAGGCCCGGGGCAAGGCGAACAAGACCTGGCGCGTGCTGCACCGCGTGACCTATGTCGAGCGGCCGGTGCTCGAGGGCGGCGTCCGCGGTCTGCCCGTGGCCGAGAAGGAAGATCAGGTGACGAAGGGCATCATGGACTACTTCGACGAGCTGGGACTCAAGAACCAGATGTTCGAGACGCAGCTTACCCGGGTCCAGGCCCAGCTCGAGCTCAGTCGGGCGCGATCCGAGGCCCTCGATGCCAAGCTCAATCAGATCCTCGCTCTGCTCACCAAGGCGTAGCGGACGTTCCCGGAGGAAGGCGCATGGCAGAGTACAAGACCTTTGAAGAGTTCCAAGCGGGGATGCAGAAGCACAAGGATGACTTCATCCAAAACCTTCAGGGAATCGCCGATCCCCCGATCTCGCGGGAACGAGCCACCGTGCACTTCGACAAGCTCGTCAGCAATCTGTGGCACCACGAGGTCAAGGACGCCCGCTCCCCAGGGAACTTTGTCTCCGCGGAAAAGGCCCGGCATGAAGAGGAGGTCCACGCCGACATCCATGACATGATCAAGGAGGTAAACGGCTTCCGCGGTCTGGACAAGATCGGACTGTGGAGCCAGGTCGGGCGCTTCGCCGTTGAGGATCCGGAGATCGAGGCGGCGGCCGGGGCCGCGGCGCCAAGCGTCAACCTGGAGAGCACGCGGGTTGGCAAGATGCTGGAGAAGATGACGCTGTTCAAGGATCCGGCAGTGCCGTACGACAGAGCGCACGCCGTCTGGGCCGGCACGTCCAAGGAGTTCGCCGCCCAGGCAAAGGGGGAGATCGATGTCTATGTGCCCACGGACATCGGCGCCCAGAGCATCTTCTGGGGAAACGAGCTCCCCGCGCTGCGCCAGCGCATGGCGCAGGCCAGCGACTCGCCATCGGTGTCCAAGGTCACGCTCCATCATCTCAAGGACGATGTCGCAAAGGGGATCGGCAACCTCGACATGAGGCGCAAGACTCTGGCCCGGCAGCTCAAGGACCCCAACCTGCAGCCACAAGCCAGAGCGACGCTGGAGAGAGAGCTGCGTGAGACGACGCAAGATCAGCAAGACGCCATGAGAGATTCGAGCAACTGGGAGAAAAAGGACATCATGGATGCGGCGGTCGATGGGGTCCCTCTGACGACGCTCAAGGCCGCTGGCGCGAAGTGGCGGCAGAACGTCAGGGAGAAGAATCGCCCAGCCGACAAGGCGGCCCGAAGAGAGAACTACGCCCTGAGAAAGCACCTGAACGAGCTTCAGGATGACGCCAAGAAAGAGCTCGAAGCATTGCGGAAGAAGAAAAAGAAGAAGCTGTGGCCGCCGCGGGATGTCTCTGACCTTTGACGCTTTCCTCGAGCGTCGTGACATTACTGCGTTCGAGGTCGAAGTCATCCAGTTCGTCCTCTGAATCCGTGGCATTTGGTCTTGGGCCACGCTGGAATCTCTCGATGTCAATCTGACCATCGCTGTAGGAGCGTACGAAGCTCAGCAGTTCACGCAGGCCGTCCCGCTGTTTCGCCGGCTGCCCATCAGGTCCTCGTGGCTCACTGTTCTGCGGGTCTAAGTCTCTTTGGACGGAGGCATCGCCCAGGCTGGAGAGATCTGTCCAAGCTCCTGCAAGAGCTCGTAGACGGCGCAAACGATCTTTGGCGTTTTGCGCGGCTGTTTCTTGCGCGCCAAAAGCTCCGCAAACAGCGCATGAACCTGTTGATCCAGCGCAGAGAGCTCGTCCATCAGCGGCAGCTCATCGCGCGGTAAGGTGGCTATCGCTGCCTCGATGCCCTCAGCGAGTCTTACGCGCTCTGCTCGCTTCTGCTTGCTCTTGGTCAGCAGCAGCTGCTGCTGCTCGCGAAGGAGAGGTTGCGCCCGTCCGCGCGCAGCGAGACCACCGCTGTCGATCACCTGCTTGATCGTTCATACACAGCATCCACGCGATCGGCAGGTGAAGCACAGCAAGGCGACGATCACGATCCTGCGTTGGCGGCGTTCGATGAACTGCGCAATCGGCGCAGCATCCGACGACGCGCTCAGGCCCGGTGAGTCGCTCGCCTAGGAAGTTCTCCGCCACCCCCTTGTCGACCGAAGGTCTGCCCGCACAGCCTGCGAGGTCTGCACTCGACGATCGCCATGGATCGCGGCGCAACATCGGGAGTCGTCGCATCCGCCCTCGGGCATGGCAGCTTCGCCATCACCGCCCGCCACTACGTCAACCCCGAGACCCTAGCGAATGCGAAGGCCCGCAAGGTCTCTGCCGCCCTTGCTGCCTCCCCCAGCGAGCCCCCCAGCACTGACCTTTACGGGCTCAGTGCCGCGCTGGCGGCATTGTCCCCGGATGAACGAGCGGCAGTGCTCCGCTCCGTCGGAAAGCCCGTCTAAGTCCGCGAATTCACTTCGTTCCGAGCCTTTTCCGAACTCGCATCGTAAAACCCATTTCTCGACGGTGATTTTTGGATCTTTGGTTCGCGATGGATGATGCCCAGCTGATGTGCAGCGTGCAGGGCTTGGGCGACGTCTTTGATGACGTAGACCTTCTCTTCCAGCGTCATTGAGTGTTGGGCGTCCTGCAGCGACTGCCCGGGCAGGTACTCCATGGCGATGTATAGCTGACCCGCGTACTCGCCGACTTCGTAGACCTTGCAGACCCCGGGATGATCGATGCGCGCTTGGGCGCGGGCTTCGCGCATCACTCGCTGTCCGGCTTGCGCACCAATCTCATTGATGAACTTCAGAGCCACGGTTCGACCCAGGCGACGATCGACTGCGCGATAGACCAGGCCGTTACCACCGCGACCGAGAAGCTCGGTGATTTCGTAGTGGTCCCACTCGGCCAGCACCGCCGAGATGGTGATCGGCGTTCCGGTGGTACCGACCGGGTTGGCGAGCTGCTTGTTGCCGGCGAGGACCGTGTTCACGGTGACCACATTGCTGGCTTCGGGCGCTGCGGGGGGGGCTGCGCCGCCGCGGGGATCGTAGGTCTCGGCGAAGTGCCGCGTCTCGCGAATGAGCTCAAGCA
>DAORCZ010000681.1:0-4999 GCA_035345735.1 Pseudomonadota bacterium
AGAACAGCGCCTCGCTGAAGTCGCGCAGATAGCGTCGTGTAGACGGAGAACGGATTGCGCCAGCCACCATGGCGCGAGGATAGGGGGCGAGGGCTGGGATGACAACTGCTCAAAGGGACCTGGGCGTAACCGGGCGCTCCTGGACGCCGGCGACTGCAAAAGGGCAGGGTGCGCGCGCAGCTTTTATTGCTCGCCGACTAGACGAAAGGATATGAAAAGACCCAGCAGCCAGCGCGCGGGCCCCCAGGTCCGAAGGTGGCGCGGCTGCGCCGAGCCCGCATGTCTGACACATCTCCCGCGACCGCAACCCCGAGCGATCTCAGCCAGACCGAACCCCCGTCGAGCCTCTCGTCGAGCCTCTCATTGGGCGCCCCCTCCCTGCCGTCCTTTGCTGGGCTTGGCTGGGGGCGTCGCGGGCTGCGGCTGGCGATCGGTGCGGTCGTTGCGCTGTACCTGATCTATTCGTCCTTCGGCATCGCCGGGCCCTTCCTTTGGGGGCACTACGGCTATCACGCGGCGTCGTATGCCATGCGTGCCCGCATGACCCTGCGCTATGGCTTGGTGGTGCCCGCCACCGCCGCCGGCTTCGACGGAGCCCCGGGGCGCGAAGCCTATTACCTGCATCACCCCATCGGCTATCACCACCTGCTGGTTCCCTTCTTCAAGGTCCTTGGCGAGGCCGAGTGGGTGGTGCGTCTGGTGCCAGTGCTCGGCGGGCTTTTGCTGCTGTGGACGCTGTATCGCTTGGTGCGTCGCTTCTGGTCGGACACGACGGCGGTCCTGGCGATGCTGCTCTACATCACCCTGCCGTTTATGTGCTCGTTCTCGGTGCTGGTCGACCCGATGTTTCTTGAGATGGCGAGCTGTCTCTTGGCCCTCGAAGCCTTCGTGGCGTTCCAGAGCCAGCCCAGCGGGCGTCGCCGCGAACTTTTGCGGGCCTGCATCGCGCTCGCCCTCGGCGGCCTGCTGATGTGGGAGGTCTACTTTCTGGCCTTCTTCATGGGCCTGTACGTCATCGGCTGGTGGCTCTACGAGCGCTTCCAGAAGCATA
Organism: Pseudomonadota bacterium; assembly: GCA_035345735.1. Taxonomy (GTDB): domain Bacteria; phylum Myxococcota_A; class Polyangia; order Palsa-1104; family JAEUJZ01; genus JAEUJZ01. The sequence continues at coordinate 1,052 of DAORCZ010000681.1, forward strand.
TTCAGCGACGGACAGTGACTAGCGATGGCGGCTTCCTATCGCCGCCTCTGCGCTGGCTGTTCGCCACCTTTGTCGCCACGGTCCTGCCCTTTGGCTTTCACTTCCTGTTCACTTGGCGGGTCGGCATGTTCGACGAGACGATGGGCTCGTATCGCGAGCGCAGCACCGCCTCGTACAGCTGGGTCTACGCGCAGATCAGCAAGTGGTTGACGCTGCTCTACGGCAAGCCGCTTCTCGCCGTGGGTTTGTTGTGGCTGGTGATGTTTCTCGTCCGCCTGCTCAGTGGCGAGGCCCGACGGCGCGATCAGGCCATCGTGGTGTTCTTCGTGCTGAACACGCTTTACATCCTCGCCTTCGCCAAGGGCGCTGCCATCCACCTGTATCGCGTGTACTTCTACTCCAGCTTCCTGGCTCTTGCGACGGTGGATCTGCTGTGCGAGCTCTACACCGCGGTCGCGGCCTGGGCACGCTCGCGCGGACGCAGCGAGGTCACGGCAGCGCGCTGGGCGGCGATCGCGCTGGGGATGGGGCTGGCCGCGTACTTTGGCGCGCAGGGACCGCATGCCCTGTCGAACCTGACCGAGAGCCGCGAGGTCATGGGCACGCATGGCCACTCGCCGTACGACCCCGACTATGCCAAGCAGCGCTTCGCCATGGAGCTCGCGCAGGCCATGGAGCGGAACGACTACCTGCTCAGCTACAACATGAACAAGCGGCTGGAGTTTTCGTTCTACGCCGACCGACGCGAGAGCGCGATCAGTTCAGTCGCGGCGCTGCCAGGGCAGCAGCGGCTGCATCCGCGCTCGTGGTTCATCACCGATGTCCGCCTGGGACCGCTAGAGTCCCGCATGCTGCATGAGCTTTTGCGTCAGCACTCGGCGACGCTCTATTATCCCTATGTGATGATCGATCTGCGCCCGACGGCAGCAGCGGGTACCGCGGGGCAAAGCGCGGTGCGGCGTGAGTTCAACGAGCTTCGCTTCGCCCCCGGGCCAATGACCCCGACCTGGCGCTGGTTCTATTCCCACAAATACCCGCCGCTGCGGCCGGTGCCGCACGCCTCCAGCTATGGGCAGTGCGTGGTCGCCAATCTCGATCCGGCGGGCTCGGGCAGCGTGGTCAGCGAGACCCAGCGTCACCTCGCGATCAGCGAGCCGCCGCTTACTCCGCGCACGCCGACCGCCGACTTGGTTTGCTATCACAACTACCTGGTGGCGATCGGGCGCAGCGACGAAGCGGCGCAGTTTCGTGGCCGGCTGCAGGCACTGTTCACGCCGGTCGTGGGCGGCACCCTGCCCAAGCCCTGGGCCGGGCGAGGTCAGCTCCTGGGGGTGCGGCTGCGCGCCCAGCCGACCCGGCCGCCCGAGGCGGAGCTCTATCTGCTCAGCGACGGCAGCTCAGCCGAGGGGAGTCACTTCCAGGTCCAGCCCAGCGGCGGCACGCAAAGCAGCGCGGGCGTCACCGGCGAGATCTTCTCGCCCACCTCGTCAGGCTCGGCAGCTCGACCCTGGCTGTGGTGGCCGCGGGCCGGGTATCTGCTGGTCGACGACGTACCGCTGGGCCGGGGGCGACAGCGCATCCTGTTGCAGCGGGGGCCGATGGCTCCGGCCGCGGGCGCGTCAACGACACCAGCCTTCGATGTCGGCGAAGTGGAGGTGCCGTGAGGGAGGGGCGGGCTGCACCGGCGGCCTGTGCAATGCGGCGATCGCTGCACCGGCTCGGCCTGGGCGGGGCAGCGCTGGTCGCCCTGTGCGCGGCCTGCAGCGCTCCGGTCGAGCGCTTTCTGCCCACCCCCATCCCGATCTCGTATCGCGACGGTCTGTTATCGCTCGTCGGTGAGGTCCGGTCCGATATGGACAGTCGCTGTGGGGCAGGCATCGATGCCCAGGGGCTGCCGCCGCCCGACTCCAAGACCGTGCTCCTCGATGTCGCGGCGCCACTTTCGGTGCTGAACACCCAGACCGGCCTGCGAGGTCAGCTGCATCGTCATGGGCAGGTGGTGCTTCGCTCCTTTGCCGACCCGACGCTGCCGGGGGCTGTGGAAGCGCCCCGCGCGCTGCTCTGCGACACGCCGCTTTTGCACAGCAACCTTTCCTATAGCGACTTCGTCCTTCGACGGGCTGATCCGGCGCTGCCGGCGCCGGCGCAGACTCCCGTCCTGGGGGCGGTGATCGGCGCGGACCTACTGACCCGCTTGTCGCTGCGGCTGCGGCTGGAGGGCGATGCGCGCGGCGGGCGAGGCGAGCTCTTGGTCGGTCGCGGTGATGTCACCCCCAGCTGTGCCGTTGATGCCGCGGTGGTGCCGTTCATTCCACTCGGCGGCGATCTGCGCGTGCTGGTCGGTGACTCGGTCCTGGCCTATCCCGCGACCCGCATCACCGTCGGGGCCTGCGTCGAGCCCCTGGCCGATCCTCTGCGCCCACCGCCGGGGAGCGATCGGCCGCTGTCCTGCTTGTCGGGTCCGCGCGTCGCCGATGCCGTGCGCGAGCTAGAGCGTGAGCTTGGCGTGGCCCGCATGCGACAGCCCCCCGACGAGGGCGATATTCAGCGCCTGCAGGCCTGGCTGGCCACCGCCAAGCTCCTCGACCAGCGGCTGTGTCCGGCGCAGCTAGATCTCGCGGTCCTGGGCGATCTGGTGACTGCGATGGGCCTGCGCCAGGATTCGTACGAGGCGAGCGGAGCCAATATGCGCTTCTTGCTCAGCACCGCCGTCCCCGATCTGGTGCTGTCCGAGTCTGCCTGCCTGCGCCTTGGCGATCCCCGTCGCTGCACCTGCGATCCCGCGACCCGCATCAGCGTGCGCCTGCCCGGCCTCCACGGTCGGCAGCCGGGCACCGAAGATCAGCCGACCGAAGATCTCGCCTGTCCGTTGCGCCTGGGGAGCGATCGGGTCGCCGCCCTGGCCCTCATGGCCGGGGGCCTGCACCTGTCCCCCTGCGCCGAGCTCGCGCGGAGCCGTCGCCAGCGCTACGCCCTGCCCAAGCTCGACGAGACCGAGACGCTGGACAACGGCTGCGAGCGCGAGGCCTGCCTGCAGAACCTGCTGCGCCAGAGCGAGCTGGCGCTGCGGCGCTGTGGCTACACCGGCATGGATCTGGAGCGAGCCTGCGACGATCACCTCGCCTCGGTCGCGGCCTTCGTCGAGGTCGGCGGCAGCAACGGTCCGGGAGAGCCCGCCGACACCGTCACCGCCTTGGTGGTGCCCGATGTCTCGCCGATCCTGCAGTCGGCAAACATCGATCTGCGCAACAGCTCGGCGCAGGTCGACGGGGTCCTTGGGGTATCGCTGCTGCGTCGCTTGCAGACCATCATCGACTATCCCCAGCATCGCCTGGAGCTGACCTGCCGCTGCACCGCGGCGGGCGAGAACGGGACGCCGCAGCGCTGCCAGACCTATCGCGGCATCAGCTACAACGCGGCCGACGGCTGCTCACCGAACAGCACGCTGCTTGTGCCCCGCAACTTCGGGCGCACCGCCTGCAACTAGCCCCCAGCGGGGAGCTGGATGTGCGGTCGAGCAGAGCGCGGCGCGTCGGGCCGCCGACGGTATAGCAGCAAGGTCCGTCCCATCACCTGCACCAATGCCGCCCCGCTGCGCTGCGCTAGCTCCGTCGCCAGCTCCCGTCGCTCGCCCGGGGCGTTTTCCGACAGCCGCAGCTTCAGAAGCTCGTGCTGATCGAGCGCGATGTCGATGGCCGCCACCACCCCGTCGGTGATGCCGTCTTTGCCGATCTGCACCACCGGCTGCAGGTGATGGCCAAGACCGCGCAGAAATAAGCGCTGACGCGCCGTCAGTGCGGCGGGCTTGCGGGCTCGTCGCGCAGGGGCTGGGGTCGCAGCAGGATCAGACGGTGACCCAGCGGGGGTCACAGGGGACCGGCGCGCGGCAGTTTCCGTCGGGACACGGGGGGACAAGGTCGACATGGGCGGCAATTTACCAGAAAGCGT
>DAORCZ010000682.1:0-1191 GCA_035345735.1 Pseudomonadota bacterium
GGCAGAGCCCAAGCCTTCGACGGGGGCGATCGCAGTCGGCAGGGCCCGCGGCCAAGGGGCGGGAGCAGTTTTTTAGCGACGGGGCTTGCTGGCGCTGCTGAAGCGCAGGTTGCTGATCCAGACGCGGGCTTCGGTTTCTTGGCGAAAGAAGGCGAGCGGAATGGTGCGGGCCCCCAGCATGCCGATGCCGCGGATGAGCAGCGTCGTCATCGTCTGCAAGAGGCCACTCTGCGGGCTGACGATGGCGACGCCGGCGGCTGGATACTGCTTGCTCCACTTGCCGATCAGCTTGCGCTGTTCGGGGCCCATGCTCGGCGTGTGGGGGCCGGCGACCGCCATCAGAAAGAACTGCCCGCGCCGGGTGTAGACCTCTTGGCAGATCCGCAGCATGCGCTCGTAGTCCATCGGGCTTAGGCCCAGATCGCTCTGCACCCGCACCAGCGAGCCCTCGACCGAGATGGTGCCGGTATAGCGGACGATCGAGCCGTTCTTCTCCACCACACGAAGCTCTTCGTCCGTGAGTACGAGATCCGCGATCGCCTGCAGATCAGTGGACATCCCCATCAGCATCGCACAGTCGCCGGGCGCCGGCGAGCCGATCCTACGCGCGGGTGCTTAGGGTGTGAGCTTGGAGTAGGGGACTTCGCCTGGCGCCCAGTGCGTCTCGCCGATGGCCAGCTCGACGAGGCGATCGATGTCGCGGCCCAGCGCCTGCTGCAGCAGCCGCGGCGGTTCGTCCATGGGCTCGTCGGCGAGGCGGAAGGTGGCGTAGTGCATCGGCACCAGCTGGCGCGCGCCGAGATCGGCAAAGGCTCGCGCCGCGTCCTCGGGCGAGATGTGCTGGGCGCACATGAACCAGCGCGGCTCGTAGGCGCCAATCGGCAACAGCGCATAGTCGATGTTGGGGAAGCGGCGGCCGATGTCTTTGAACGCGGCGGGATAGCCAGTGTCGCCGGCGAAGTACACGCGCGACCCGGCAAGCTCCAGCACGTAGCCACCCCACAGGCTCTGGCGATCGTCGGTGAGCCCGCGCCGCGACCAGTGCTGCGCCGGCACCAGGGTGATAAGCGCCTTCTTTCCGCCGGCCCCGACCACCTCGGTGGTCTGCCACCAGTCGAGCTCAGTCACGCGGGTCAGGCCGCGGCTCTTGAACCACGCGCCCAGGCCCAGCGGGACGATGAAGTGCACGCC
>DAORCZ010000682.1:1291-4997 GCA_035345735.1 Pseudomonadota bacterium
CGCGGGCTGAAGTCGGGGAACGATCGCGGTCGCGTCGCCACCCAGCGCAGGAACTGCGGAATCGTCGGAAACTTCGGCCAGTCGGGCGGATTTTCAAAGCGCCCATGGCGCCACTGCGGCGAGTCGGGATAGGCCACGCGAGTACATCCTCCGAAGGTCAAAACCAGCAGGAGCCCGCCGAGGAGCGGACGCAGGAAATGGTAACCAACTAGACTGGACTTGGTGTACATCACGGGGCCATGTCGTCTGTAAGTTTGTCTAACGGGGCGCTTAACACGTCTTCCCCGGCTGCGGCTACACCCGCCCCGGCAGAGGCGACCGCGGTCCATGCGCAGGCCGGGTCAGGGCGGCGCGTGTTCATCGAAAACTTCGGCTGCCAGATGAACGACTACGACGTCGAGCGGATGGTCGAAGTGCTGCGCAAAAACGGCTTCTCGCGCATCGAGGAAGCCGACGGGGCCGATCTCATCGTCATCAACACCTGCTCGATCCGCGAGAAGGCCGAACACAAAGCCGCCTCGGCGGCCGGTCGCTACAAGCCGCTGAAAGACAAGAACCCGAACCTCGTTGTGGCCATCGGTGGCTGCGTTGCCCAGCAGGAAGGCGATGCCCTGCTGCGCAAGATTCCCGTCGCCGATCTGACGTTTGGACCCGACCAGATCCCGCGCCTGGCTGAACACTTCGGTCGCATCGCCAGTCGCGCTGAGTCGTTCCCCGGTCGTGCCCCGATCCCCGCCCCGAGCGCCATTCCCAACCGCTATCGCCTGCGCCTGGCCAAGACCGAAGTCATCGATGTCGAGGACTACGAGTTCCTGACCGCCGACCCTCGCCCCGGTGACGTCAGCGTGACGGCGCTGGTGACCATCCAGAAGGGCTGCGACAACTACTGTGCCTACTGCGTCGTGCCCAACACGCGCGGGCGCGAGGTGTCGCGGCCGGCCGATGAGGTCGTCGCCGAGGTCGCCCGCTTCGTCTCGCTGGGGGCGCGCGAGGTGACGCTGATCGGCCAGAACGTCAATGCCTATCACGCCATCGGCATGCCCGGCGGCGATGACTTTGCCGAGCTTCTGCGACGGGTAAACGCCGTGCCCGGGCTGCTGCGGCTGCGCTACACGACCAGCCACCCGCACTACTTTTCGCGCAAAGTCGCCGACGCCTTCGCTAGCTGCGAGCGACTCTGCCCCTGGCTGCACCTGCCGGTCCAGGCTGGCAGTACAGCGGTCTTGGCCCGCATGGCGCGCGAGTACAGCCGGCAGGACTATCTCGATAAGATTACGTACCTGCGCGGCGTGTGTCCGGATATTTCCTTATCGACCGATATCATCGTCGGCTACCCCGGCGAGACCGAGGCCGACTTCGCCGACACGCTGTCGCTGCTCGAAACGGTGCGCTACGACTCGATCTATTCGTTCGCCTACTCGCGACGACCGGGCACGCCGGCCATCGATCTGCCGGACGACGTCCCCGCCGAAGAGAAGTCGCGGCGACTGACCGCCGTACAGGCGCTGCAGAAGAGCATCACTGCCGAGCGCCTGGCCCGCTTCATCGGCCGCATCGAGCCCGTGCTGATCGAGGGCTTCGCGCGCATGGGCAGCGGCCAGCTATGCGGTCGCACCGGCGGCAACCACACCGTCAACATCCGCGGCGAGCACGCCGATCCGGCGTCGCTGATTGGCCAGATCGTGCCAGTGCGGATCAGCGAGTCGCGCATCCATACACTCGTCGGGACACTGCAGTAGCGACGGCGCCTTCCGCCTTGTGCGAAGATGCTGCAAGGACATCCCATGCGCGCATCTCCCAGTCTGCAGGCCCATCCCTGGCACGGCATCGCGACCGGCGATCAGTCGCCGACCATCGTCAACTGCTACATCGAGATCGTTCCCACCGACACCATCAAGTACGAGGTGGACAAAGAGAGCGGCCACCTCAAGCTCGACCGGCCGCAGAAGTTTTCTAACTTCTGTCCGGCGCCGTATGGCTTTCTGCCCAGCACCTACTGCGGGACACAGGTTGCCGCCTTCGCGATGGAAAAGACCGGGCGGACTGGCGTCGTCGGCGATGGCGATCCCCTCGACATCTGCGTGCTGACCGAGCACACCATCAACCGCGGCGGCATCCTTTTGCGCGCCCGGCCGATTGGTGGGCTGCGGCTGTTCGATCGCTCGGAAGCCGATGACAAGATCATCGCGGTGTTGGTCGATGATCCGGCGTACGGCTCGATCTCGGACATCTGGCAGGTGCCGACGCCGCTCGTCGATCGGCTGCGGCACTACTTCCTGACCTACAAAGATCTGCCCGAGCCGATCGGCACCGAGCGCAAGCGGCGCTGCGAGATCAGCCACGTCTACGATGCGGCGGAGGCCCACGGCATCATCCGCGCCTCGCAGATCGACTACGCGGCCTTGATGGGCAAGTAGCGGGTCCCGCGTCGGGCTGCCTCGGCCGATGTTGCTCTGATCGCTCTATTCACTCTGGCTGTGGCGATAGAGCGCTCGGGTGGCCTCGTCGGCGATGCGCTCGCTGCGTAGCTGCAACCGCTCCTCGGCGCGCTGTAGTTCTAGCTGGCCGCGCTCGCTCTGGCCGCTGGCCAGGAAGGCCGCCGCTGCCGCGCGACGCACCGCGACCTCGATGTAGCCACCGCCAAGATCCTCCAGCGAGGTGAGGAGCTTGGGGGCGAGCAGCGCCGCGTCCGTCACCGCCCCCGCCCCCAGCAGGGCGCGGGTCAAAAGCGACAGCACCCACAAGAGCCGCAGCGGCACGCGCTGGCACAAGCTCTGGGCTCGCCGCGCATGCTCGATGGCGACGGCATAGGCGCCACGCCGCAGCGCCACGCTGGCCAGGATGCCGTGACACCAACCGGTGTAGCCCGCCGACAGGCCCGCCGTCTTGCCGATCGACTCGGCCAGGGTCTGCGCTTCGCTGAGCGCCGCTTCCGTCGGCAGCGCGCAGAGCAGCGCGGCCAGGTGCAGCTCGGTCTGCAGCACCGCGAAGGGGATGCGCACGCGCTTGGCCAGCGCCAGCGCTTCGCGCAACGTCGCTTGTCCCTCGTCGCTGCGGCCGAGCTCGCCCTGGGCCTGACCCAGCCGATTCATCGCCGTGATCTGATCGCGCCGATCACCGATCTCTTGGAAGGCTTGCGTCGCTTCCTGGCTGAGCAAGAGCGGGCGCCAGGGATCGCTCTCGAATGCACGAACGTAGTCGGCCTGGCCCATGCGCAGCGCGCCGCGCAGATCGTTTTCACTGCGCAGGCTCGGCGTCGCCATCAGCGTCGCTTCGGCTCGGCTGAGCAGCTCTTTGGCCAGTCCGCGGCGACCGTACGAGGTCAAAAGCGACGCGCCGAGCGATCCCCACAGCACCAGGTCGCGGGCGGCTCCTGACTGGGTCGCTTGAAACAGGCACAGCGCCTCGGCCATGACCGAGAACTCGGCCTCTTGTCCGGTCACCAGCGCGGCCCACATGCCGTGAAACAGCACCGAGCACTGCCACCGCGAACCGCTGGCCAAGAGCGGAGCCGCCAGCTTGCTCTGCTCGTAGGCCGCGGGGAGCTCTGACCGCCAGCAGTGCGCCATGGCCAGGAGCGTGCGTAGCTCGCCCTCGGTCTGGCCGGGCTCGGCGCAGCCTAGGCCACGCTGGGCCCGTCGCAGAGTCTCCTCCAGATCGTTGCACTCAAACGAGCGCAGGCCGGCGCGCAAGAAGTACGGCGCGG
>DAORCZ010000683.1:0-4989 GCA_035345735.1 Pseudomonadota bacterium
GCATGATCCTCGGCACGCCGCTTTACATGTCGCCCGAGCAGTGCGAAGGCAGCGAAGATCTCGACGCCAAGGTCGATGTCTACGCGCTGGGCGTGATGCTCTACGAGATGATCGCCGGCCACCTGCCGTTTACCGCCGATACCGCCGCGGCGCTGATGCGACAGCACATGTTCAAAGAGCCGCCATCGCTCTCGGAGCAGGTGCCTGGCCTGCCGCCCGCGCTGACTCAGCTTGTGCATCAGATGCTGGCCAAGGCCCCCGCCGATCGCCCAAACATGCTCGACATCGCCGACCGCCTCGACGAAATCCAGGCCGGGCTCAGCGAGCAGCAGGGGGGGATGCACGCGCTGTCGGGGTCCAACATCACCTCGCGCCGCCGCGCCCTCGGTCAGAGCGGTCAGAGTGGGCAGAGCGGCCAGAGCAGCCAGGCTCCGCTCGATCCCTTCGCCAAGACGATGGGGGGAGCGAGCGGGACCGCCGATGCCTTCGCCTCGACGCTCGCGGAGTCGCGCAGCAGCATCGCTAGCAAGTCGCGCAGCGACAGTGGTGTGGCCGCCGCCGTGCCGGGCATCAGCCACAACTCGCTCGATGCGGCCAAGCCAGCCGCTGGCGCGCTGCCCGTCTCGCAGACTCAGGGGCAGGCCCGCGATCGCCGCCCGGTCGTCCTGGCGCTCGTCGTGTTGGCCGCCCTCGCCACCTCGGCCGCTGTGCTGCTCCGTCCCAGTCGGACCCCGACGACGACTGCCGCCGTCCTACCGCCGACCCCGCGGCCCGAGCCCGCCGACAAGGGCAAGGGAGGTTCGCCCACCGCCGCCGGGTCCGAAAAGCCTGCCCCGTCGGTCATCCCGCCGACGGTCGCTACACCGCTTCCTGCCGGCGAGACCGAGCCACGGGAGGGCAAGCCCAAGAAGCGCAAGGGCGCGACGAAGAAAGCCTCCCCCATCGGCGAGCCGGAAGACAAGAAAGCCAAGCCCAAGCCAGCCGGCCCGGAAAAGAGCGGCAGCGACGGCGAAGTCTGGCGCTGAGTCCGCTATCGCCGCCCGGCGATGCGCCCTGCGAGGAAACTGTGATGTCGAGACCTGCCTCCTCCCGTCGCTGTCCTCGTCGATCCCCCCCAGGGCGTGCGCGCCCTGCCCAGTCCCGATTTCCCGCCTGGGTCCTGCTGTCGTTGGGGCTGCTCGGACTTGGCCTGCTGCCACCGACGCGGGTAGCCGCCGCCGCCGAGCCCCCCGCGACGCCGCCCGCGCCGACTACCCCGGCCGCGGCCCCAACGCCGGCCGCCGATGCACCGGCCGCCAGCCCGCCACGCATCGTCAACGCCAACGCCGAGCTAGCGCGGGCCCGCCAGCTTTTCCAAGAGCGCAAATTTTCCGAAGCCGCCGACGCCCTGCAGCGCGCCTATGCGTTTGAGCCGAATCCGCTATTCCTCTTCAATGCTGGACAGGCCTATCGCAAAGCCGAACAGCGCAAAGAAGCGCTGGAGATGTATCAGCGCTATCTTGAAGTTGACGAGAAAGGCCCTCTTGCCGCTGAGGCGCGTGGGTATGTGACGGACCTGCAGGCTTTCATTAAAGCACAAGAGCACCTACAGAACGCCCAGGTCGAGCTAGAAACCAAAGAGTCACAAGCCAAAAAAGCAGAAGAAGCGCTGAACGCTGAAAAACAGCGTGCCTTATTTATGGAACAAGCTCTACAGAAAGAAAAGAACAAGCCGTTCTATAAAAAGAACTGGTTCTACGCCGTGGCAGGCATCGGTGGATTCCTGGTGGTCGGCGGCCTGATCTCCGTGATCGCGATCCCGCTACGACTCGAAGCCGAAGCCAGCGTCCGTCCCTCCTTTCAGCAATAGCCGAGGACAATGATGCGTATATCTTATGTTCCAATAAGCAGACTAACTTCTCTGGCGAGGAATCGATATTTTCGCGCATGTGCGTTGCTCTTCATAGCGGCAAGCGGAACCGGCTGCCAGGCTCGCGCCAAGCTGATCGTCTCCGAAATCTCGGCCGATGCTCGCGCCATCGACATATCCATTTGGAAGCATCGTCAAATCAGCAATAGCGATAAATTTGAATTAGTTCCATCAAACCCGACCCCGGTATTTACTTCAAAAGATCAAATTCCCAAATACCGCATCAACGTCGAAATTGATCATAACGTCGAGTATACGATTTTCGCCGCTACGTTTGTCCCCAAACCAAACAGCCAAACCGAGCTCTGCTTACAGGATATTTCATCGCGTATCGAGCTGAACGGTCTTAGCCTGCTTGAGGCCATCGCCGATGTCAGTGTGCCGGTCCATCCGGTGCGCGGCGATGGGGTCTATCCCAGCTCGTCCTGCCTCGCCCGGCCGGGGGACGGCGGGCTGTGGCCCAGCCGCAAGCCGCTCATCGCGCAGCTCTCGCTTAGTTCGAACTCGCCGATCGGTGATCCGTCGACGGCGGCGGACATGGCGGTGAGCGCGCCGATGGATATGGGGATGGGAATGGGCATGGGCGGCGGGGGCGGACCGCCCGACCTCGGCGACAGCTGTAGCTCCAGCTCGGGGCTGCCCGACGGCGTCAACGCCCCCCCGGGTACGCTGGCCCTCGACGGCTGGCTGCTGGATCCCAGCACGAAGCTGACCGTCCGCTACGCCAACAAGACCGGCTGCGCCCCAATCGTCGATAACGCGGCGCCGTCGTCGCCGGATGCCCAGCGCCTGGTCGTCCCGCTGACCTCCGACCAGATCGGCAAGCTGCGGCGACAGACCCTGGAGCTCTCGGTGACGAACAGCTCGGGTCAGGTGGCGACGGTGCAGAGCGTCTTGTAACGGGGGGATGCTACAGACCGCGCTGGGCGGTCGCGCGAGCAACGCGGTCGATGGCGACGACGAAGGCGGCAGTGCGCAGATCGATGTGGTGCTTGGCCGCGGTCTGGCTGAGGTGACGGAAGGCGTTGCGCATGACCCGCTCTAGCTCGACGCGGACCTTGTTTTCGTCCCAGGCGAACTGCTGCAGGTTCTGCACCCACTCGAAGTAGCTGACGGTCACGCCGCCGGCGTTGGCGAAGATGTCGGGCAGGATGGTGATCGAGCGGTGGCGCAGGATCTCGTCGGCCTCGGGGGTCGTCGGACCGTTGGCACCCTCGGCGATGATGCGGCACTGCAGCTTGTCGGCGTTGTCCTTGGTGATGACACCGCCGAGCGCCGCCGGCACCAGCACATCACAGGGCTTGAGCAGGAGCTCGCTGCCCTGGATCGTCGGTGCACCCGTCCAGCCGGCGAGCAGGCGCTTCTCTTTGACGTAAGCCAGCGCGCTCGGCACATCGATGCCCGAGGTGTCGTAGTACGAAGCGGTGTGATCGCCGATGCCGATCACCCGCCCGCCGCGCTCGTGCAGAATGCGCGCGGTGTGGCTGCCGACGTTGCCGAAGCCCTGCACGACGTAGGTCGCATCGGACAGCTGCTGTCCCTGGGTCCGCAAGAGCTCTTCGAGGGCGATGACCACGCCGCGGCCGGTCGCTTCATCGCGCCCCACCGAGCCGAAGAGATCGACGGGCTTGCCGGTGACGACGCCGGGGTGGAAGCCGTGGAACTTGGAATACTCATCCATGATCCAGGCCATGACCTGGGCGTTGGTGTTGACGTCAGGCGCCGGGATGTCGACGGAGTCGCCGATCAGATCGTGAATGCCGGCCACGAACTTGCGGGTCAGGCGCTCTAGCTCAAACGGCGAGAGCTGGTTGGGATCGACGCTGATGCCGCCCTTGGCGCCGCCGTAGGGAATGCCGACCACCGCCGTCTTCCAGGTCATGAGCGATGCCAGCGCGCGCACCTCGTCGATATCGACGTCGGGGTGATAACGCAGACCGCCCTTGAAGGGCCCGCGCGAGTTGTCGTGCTGCACGCGATAGCCGGTGAACGTACGAATGCTGCCGTTGTCCATGCGGATGGTGCACTCGACGCGTAGCTCGCGATACGGCGTCACCAGCTGCTCCACCACTTCACGCGGCAGGTTCAGCACCGCCGCCGCGCGCTCAAAGTACCGATTCACATCAGCGAACGCATTCGACATAGAGCCCTCCAGCGTGCGCAGAATCCGCGCAACTTAGGATGACAGTCTACTCGGATTCCCCCTTTTTCTGCGGCGGCAACCGCGGGCATGATGCCGAGGTGTCGATCGCTGCGCCCGCAGGCACACACCCCGCGCCGGATAGCCAACCGCTCGCCTCTAACGCAGAGTCGCGCGCCGTCGCCAATCACGCTGACGCAGCGCGCATAACGCAGCGCGGCGAGCGCCTGCTCCAGGCTCTCATCTTGGGGTACACCCTGCTCTACACTGCGCTGTGCTGGCGACGCTTCGCGACGTTTCATGCGCAGATCGACATGAGCTACTACCTGCGCCTGATCTGGGGGCTGGGACATGGCCACTCCGATCTGCCGCTGGTGCGCGCACCGCACGTGCTGGGCCTGCACCTCGAACCGGGCGTGCTGCCGCTCTGCCTCTTGGGTCGCCTGGGTGTTCCGCTGCCGCCGCTTCTCCTGTTCACGCAGGCCCTCGCCGTGGCGCTTCTCGCCTGGCCGGCGTATCGCTTGGGCGCGCGGCACCTGACGGCACTCTTGCCGACCTCACTTCCGTCGGCGCAGCGGCCTGCGACAGCCGGCTTGCTGGCCGCGCTGTGCGCCCTGATCTATCCCACGGTGACGGTGGCCACGCTGCACGACTTCCACCCGGTGACCCTGGCCCTGACCCCGCTGCTGTTTGTCATCGAAGGGCTGGAGGCGGGGGCGCCCCGCCGTGCGTTCTTGGCCGGTCTTTTGGCCTTGTCGTGTCGCGAAGACATCGCGCTGCAGCTGGCCTGTCTGCTCTTCGCTTACTCGCTGCGGCCAGCGGCTACGCGCTCGCTGTCGCGTCGCACGGCGTGGATCTTGGCCGGCTTGCTTCTGCTCTACTGCGGCGTCTATCTGCTGGTCATTCAGCCGCGCTTTGTGCCCGCCGTGGGCTCGTATCA
>DAORCZ010000684.1:0-4984 GCA_035345735.1 Pseudomonadota bacterium
ACCCCTACACCAACGCCCACTCCGAAAACGAGTCGCTGTGCATCGCCGACTGGGAGTCCTCGATCCGCGGCGCCATCCACCTCTACAGCGAGCTCGCCACCACCCTCAAGCCCGCCAGCCAGTAAGCCCCGCGCTCCCGTCGCGCATCCCCGCGCCGTCCTCCCTCTCCCCGACGCCGCAAGTGCCGCGGCCTGCGCTCTGATTTCTACGCCCCGCGCTCTGATTTCTGCTCCTCGCGCGCTGATCCCCACGGCCCACGCCCTTTTCGCGACGGCCTACGCCGTGGTCTGGCCTTCATGCGCCGGTTTTTGGGCCTCCGAGGCGGCTGGATTGACTGCCTGCGGGGGTTTGTTGATTTCCTACGCGGCGGTGTCGATTTCCTGCGCGTAGGGAAGGGGCGACCTGGCGTCGGGCGGGGTCGGTCGGGCGTCGGGCGGGGTCGGTCGGGCGTCGATGGCGGGGGCCGGGACGGGGGCTGGGAGTTTCGGCGAGTGTGGCGCGGGGGACGCGGCGCATTGACTTCGCCTCGCGTGGTTGGCCATGATGCCGGCCCGATGTCGGTGCTGAAACTGAGTGTCATCGTTCCCTGCTTCAACGAAGCGGCCAACCTGCCGGAGCTGGTGCGGCGGATCGGCGAGACGTTTGTCGTGGGCGGGTTTCTGCCGCGGGCGGATTCCGAGGGGGAGGCGGCGCCCCAGACGCCGGGGCGGCCGGCTGCGCAGGTGGCGGCGGGCGCGGAGCTTTTGGCCGAGCTGATCTTGGTCGATGACGGCTCTACCGATGACAGCCCGGCGCGCATGGCGGAGCTTGCGGCGCGCTATCCGTTTGTGCGACCGCTGCGACACGATCAGAACCAGGGCATCGCGGCGGCCTGGCGCAGCGGGGCGCAGGCGGCGCGCGGCGAGCTGGTGTGCATCATCGACGCCGACCTGCAGTACCAGCCGGAAGACATCCTGCGCCTGCACCGCGAGCTTCTGTGGTCGAACTGCGACATCGTGCAGGGCTTTCGATCGATGGTCGGGCGCGAGCGCGACACGCGCTACTACTACTCGCGCGGGCTGAACGCGATGCTCAACGGCCTGTTCGGGATGCGGCTCTACGACAACAAGAGCGGCTTCCTGATCTGTGCGCGCGAGGTGTTCCTGGACATCCTCGATTACCGCGGCGACTACGCCTACTTTCAGACCTTCGTGATGGTCGCGGCGCATGCCAAGGGCTACACGTACAAAGAAATCGAGACGCTGTTCGAGCGGCGCAAGGCCGGCGAGTCGTTCTTAGAGAGCCAGCCGGTGCGGCCGATCGCGCGCACGCTGATCGATCTCGGCCGGGGTTTTTTGGAGTATCGCCTGGGGCCGCGACGGACATCGGACCTCAAGCGCTTTGCCAGTGCAGCGGCGGCGGCGGCCGAAAGCCAAGCCCCGCAGGGCAGCGAAGCCGAACGCAGCCCGGCGCAGAAGCGGCACCTCGATGCCTACCTGTCGACGTTTGGGCTGACGCACTGGATGATGACCCGCGATGTCAGCACGCACGTCGCGGATCTGTTCCGCACGCAGTGGCTGTCACCGGCCGCGGTGCGCGAGCTACAGGAAGAAAAGCTGCGCCGCCTGGTGCATCACGCCTATCACCACGTGCCGTACTACCGCACGCGGATGCAGGCGCTGGGCCTCCAGCCCAGCTCGATTCGCAGCCTGGATGATCTGGCCAAGCTGCCGTACCTGACCAAGGACGATATCCGTCGCCACCTGTCGTTCGACATCCTGTCGGACAACCACCAGAAGTCCGAGATCCTGCGCATCACGACGTCGGGATCGACCGGCGAGCCCTTCGTCTGCTACGTCGATCGCGTGCAGCTAGAGTTCCGCTGGGCGGCGACGCTGCGCAGCCAAGAGTGGACCGGCTATCGCTTCGGCGATCGCACGATGCGGCTGTGGCACCAGACGCTGGGCATGTCGAAGAGTCAGATCCTGCGCGAGCGCGCCGATGCCCTGGCCTCGCGACGGCGCTTCATCCCGGCCTTCGAGATGAACGAGCGCAACCTGGCCGACCTGTGCGCACAGATCGCCGAGTACCGGCCGACGCTGATCGATGGCTATGCCGAGTCGTTTAACCTGATCGCGGCCTTCTTGGCCGCGCGGGGGGGCGAGCCGCTGGCTGGGCTGCCGCCGGGGGTGCTCAAGGGAATTATCTCGTCGGCGCAGAGCCTGCCCGATGAGTCGCGGCGCACGATCGAAGCGGCGTTTGGCTGCCGCGTTTTCGACAAGTACGGCTCGCGCGAGTTTTCCGGCATCGCCTACGAGTGCGACGCGCATCAGGGCCACCACATCGTGGCCGAGGGCTACATCGTCGAGGTGCTCAAAGACGGCCGGCCGGCCCAGCCCGGCGAGGTCGGCGAGATCGTCATCACGGATCTCAACAACCACTGCCTGCCGTTTATCCGCTACCGCATCGGCGACCTGGGCGAAGCCATGGACCCGACCGCGCTGTGCCCCTGCGGTCGCGGCCTGCCGCGCATCGGGCGCATCGAAGGGCGCGTGCAGTCGATCATCCTGGGCGCCGATGGACAGTACCTGCCGAGCGCGTTCTTTATGCACCTGCTCAAGGACTACCCGCACGCCTTCCGGCACTACCAGTTCGTGCAAGAGACCCGCGAGTCGATCACCTGGAAGATCGTCAAAGGCGAGCGCTACACCGACGAGACGCTCAATGAAGTGCTGGCCATCCTGCAGCGCTACCTGGGGGCCAGCATGCACATCGAGGTCGAGTTCGTGGACAACATCCCGATGGTCCGCACCGGCAAGCGCCTCGCCGTGGTGTCCAAGCTCAAGCTCGACTTCCAAAAGCTGCACTAGCCGGCTGCGCGCTGCGGCTTTTGGGGGGGACTGCGGGCCGGGCTGCAATCTCAAGTTGACAGGGGGGCGGCGACTTTCCAGGCTAGGCAGATGGAAAGCTCTAGCTCGGGTTCGGGTCTTAAGTCGTTGTCGGTGCTGCCGTCTTCGCCGGAGGCGCCGGCCGACGCGGGGCGACGGGTGAAGCCGGCGGTGGATGTCTCGACGCTGCGGCACAAAGATCTTAAGCGCGGTCGCTTCTGGGCCCATATCCCGGCCTATGCCGATGTGGATGAAGAGACCTTCATCGATCACAAGTGGCAGTCGAAGCACACCATCACCAACGTCGATAAGCTGTTGTCGGCGGTGCGCGGCATCTCGACGGCCGGCGAAGACTTCCTGCGCGACGCGGCGGAGGGCTTTGCCAAGGCGCCGATGAGCGTGCGGGTGACGCCCTACCTTTTGAGCCTGATCGACTGGAACGATCCCTACAACGATCCGCTGCGCATCCAGTTCATTCCGCTGGCCTCGCGCTTGCTGCCCGATCATCCGCAGCTGGGCTTGGACTCGCTGCACGAGATGGAAGACGCGCCGGTGCCGGGCCTGACGCATCGCTATCCCGACAAGGCGCTATTCCTGCCGCTTGATACCTGCCCGGTGTACTGCCGCTTCTGCACGCGCAGCTATGCGATTGGCCTGGACACGAACCTGGTCGAAAAAGTCACGCTGCACGTCAACGAAGAGCGCTGGCGCAAGGCGTTTGAGTACATCGCTTCGCGGCCCGAGCTAGAAGACATCGTCATCTCGGGCGGCGATGCCTACAACCTGCGGGCGCAGCAGATTCGCGAGATCGGCGAGACGCTGCTCAACATGCCGAACGTCCGCCGCATGCGCTATGCGACCAAGGGCCCGGCGGTGATGCCGCAGAAGATCCTGACCGATACGGCCTGGCTGGATGCGCTGACCGCGGTCGTCGAGCTAGGCCGGCGGCTGCACAAAGAAGTGGTGCTGCACACCCACTTCAATCACCCCAACGAGATCACCAGCCACACCGAGCAAGCGATGAACCGCCTGATGGAGCGCGGCATCTTCGTGCGCAATCAGTCGGTGCTGCAGCGCCGGGTCAACGACACGCCGGAGGTGATGACGCTTTTGGTCAAGCGGCTGGGGCACGTCAACGTGCATCCCTATTACGTGTACGTGCACGATCTGGTGAAGGGCGTGGAAGATCTGCGCACCACGGTGCAGACCGCGATCGACATCGAAAAGCACGTGCGCGGATCGACGGCGGGCTTTAACACACCGACCTTTGTCGTCGATGCACCGGGTGGTGGTGGCAAGCGCGATGCCCACTCGTTCGAGCACTACAACCGCACGACCGGCATCTCGGTCTACACCGCGCCTTCGGTGAAGCCGGGGCAGCAGTTCTTCTACTTTGATCCCATCGACTGTCTGCCGAAAGAAGGCCAAGCGCGCTGGCGCGACCCGGCGCAGCACTCGCTCATGATCGAAGAAGCGCGCGCGGCGGCGCTGGCCTCACTGCGCTAGAGCGCCCGTCGCTGAGCTGCGGGTCTCTCCGGATTGCGGAGGCGGGGCCTCGCGGCATCAGGGGCGATGTAGGCGAGGGGTTTGCCGCCTATCTGCCCGGGCTTGCTTGATAAAATGAGCCTCGTGCATCGTGCGCATCTCATGGTGCACGGGGGGATGCATGAGCAGTCGGGGTGTTGTCTGCGGTGTCTTGTTGCTGGCGCTTGCGCTGGTGCTCCCACGAACCACAGAGGCGGCGCCGATCCGCATCGCCGCCTCGCAAGCGGCGGACTATGTGCGCAGCGTCACTGCCCCGGGACCAGGCCTGTGCACGAGCGCGGTTCACCTGACGACCGATGACGTGCTGGTCAGCACGGCGGTGGCGCAGACGGTGCTTAGTCAGGCCGTGGGCATGGGCGCGGTCGATGACAGCGCGCGCTTCCTTGCGCCGCTTGTGCACTTTCGCAACAGCGACGCGGCGGCCCTGACTGACTTCCCCAATCCTGCCGCCCTGCCGTTCGCCCGCCTGCAGACCTCGCCGAAGCCCGGCAACGATCGCAACCTGGCGCTGCGGGCCCGCGGCTACATCCACATCTATCGCGCCGGCATCTTCACCTTTTCGGTGCTGGCCG
>DAORCZ010000685.1:0-4959 GCA_035345735.1 Pseudomonadota bacterium
GATGCTGCGGCTAACCGATGAGCGACGCAGGCTTAGCTTGTCAGCCGCCGTCGAGAAGCTCTCGCACTCGGCGACCACCACGAACAGGGAAAGCAGGTTCAGATCCATTGGTGCATCCTACGCAACAGAATGACCTATCTGAGACACTAGTGCGATTCACGCAACGAACCAATACTGGCGCTCTGAAGGTCGGAAGACGCTGGCTGCATGGTAGTGGTAATAGAGAGCGGCCCGTGGGGGGAAGGCGGCTGGTCGTCCGTCGGCCGTCGATAGCTACCCGATGCCAGCATCACAAAACGAGGAGCGACACATGAGCAGCAGCGCACTACCAGGGACAGGTCACGAAGCAGGGGCGAGCGGTAACTCACTTCCGACGGGACGCGGGCTGCACATCGCGTTGTGGGTGGCGCAGGGTCTGCTGGCGGCGGCTTTCTTGGCGGCAGGCCAGGGCAAGATCTTCATGTCGGCCGACGAGCTAGCCCAGCGCATTCCCTGGGTTGCCCAGACGGGCACAGGCCTGGTGAGGTTTATCGGTGTGTCTGAGTGGGCGGGTGCTTTCGGGCTCATCCTGCCGTCGGTGACGCGGATTGCGCCGAAGCTCACGAGCGTTGCTGCGCTGGGGCTTGCGCTGGTGATGCTGCTCGCGGCGGGCTTCCACATCCTGCGCGGCGAAGCGCAGTTCGTGCCGGTGAACCTGATCTTGGGCGGCATCGCCGGCTTCATCGCCTGGGGACGGCTGCGCGGGGCGCCGATCCCGAGTCGCTAAGCGCCTGCCACACCTAGCTGCGAACGAGTACGGAGGGGGTCATGTTGGATACGAAGAAGACCTTGGATTGCAGCCCGTCAACCGAGTCCACGCAGCGAAGGATGCCTGTCGTCTCTTTGCCGCATGGCGGGGGGCCCTGGCCGTTTGTGGACCTGGGGATGCGGCCCGCTGAGGTGCGAGAGCTTTCCGACTACCTCCGCGCGCTGCCGTCGCTGCCCGCCGAAAAGCCCAAGGCGCTGCTGGTCGTCTCGGCCCACTGGGAAGCTGAGGTTCCGACGGTGATGACCGGCGCCCAGCCACCGCTTTACTTCGACTACTACGGATTTCCAAAAGAGACCTATGCGCTGCGCTGGCCAGCACCCGGGGCACCCTGGCTGGCGGCGCGGGTGCGTGCGCTGTTGAGCGGGGCGGGCATCGCCTCGGCTGAGGACAGCCAGCGGGGATTTGATCACGGTACCTTCATCCCGCTGCTCCTCGCCTATCCTGAAGGTGACGTGCCGACGATTCAGCTCTCGCTCAAGCAAGGGCTCGATCCGGCCGAGCACCTGGCGATTGGCCGAGCGCTTTCGCCGCTGAGGGACGAGGGCGTCTTCATCATCGGCAGCGGCATGACCTATCACAACATGCGTGGCTTCCGCGATCCGCGCGGCGTCGTCGTTTCGGAAGAGTTCGACGCCTGGCTGCGCGAGACGCTGCAGCAGCCGGCGGGCGAGCGAGACCAGCGGCTCCTGCACTGGGCCAAGGCCCCGGCGGCTCGTCAGGCCCACCCGCGTGAGGAGCACCTGATACCGCTCTTGGTGGCGGCGGGGGCAGCCGGTGAGGATCGCGGACGTGTGAGCTACAACGGCTCGGTCTGGGGCATTCGCCTGTCGGCGTACCAGTTCCCTGGCTAGCCTCAGGTCGCACAAGCAATCCGGGCTAGGGCTGGGCTGCGGCGGGCGGCAGCGCCGGCGGAGTCGCGGCAGAGACGCGCTGGGTCACCGGCCCATCGGCGCGGGGAGCCGTGGCGGTACCGCTGGCCGGCGGCGGCGAAAGCGGACTTGTCGCCGGCGGCAACGGCGAAAGCGGCGGGGGGGATCCGCCAGAGGCCGCGCCGCTCGCGGCCTTCAGCGCCGTCGGGACCGTCGCCGGCGGCGTGGCGGGCGTCGAGGGAGGCTGACTGCGGTTGCCTCCGCTTCTACCTTCGCTACTCGGCGGCTCACGACGGATGAAGTAGGCGCCAGTGGCGTGGTCGATCTCGCGGTAGCGCGTAAGCTCGACGGCGTAGCTCATCTTGCCCCAGTCGAGCCAGCGCTTGAAGTTGCCAGCATCCTGGACGATGTACTCGTAGGCTCCGCTCATCCGGGCCCGCGTGCGCAGGACGAGTGCGCGGTCGTCCGTTGGCAGCGCGAGCAGACTCTTTTTGAAGCCGGGGGTGTACGGGAAGTAGCGCTCAGCGTTTGACAGATAGATGGTGCGGGCAACCCCGCCGACCTTTTGTAGGGCACTCGCCACGCTCGACATCGCGCCGCCGATGCTCAGGTCGCCGCGCACCATCACAACCCGACCGTTGCGGAACAGCTCGACGAGATAGCGATACTGATTCATGTCGTTGAGAAACCAGCGAATGCCCAGGGGCTTGTACGCCGCTTCAACCCGTCGCAACCGGCGAGGCACGGCAAAATGCGCCATGCGATACGCCGCCAACATGCCGCGACGGGTGGGGGCATCGACCTTGAGGGCCTCGATGAGCTCTTCGACCCGGCGCACGTTGCGGTCTTCCCACATATCCAGGAAGTCGTGCGGCGTCGGTGAGTTCAGGAAAATGACGCCATAGACGCGGTGCAGATCGACGACCACCTGATCGAAGTCGAGCAGCACCATGAACTCGGGACGGGCCCAGGCGGCAAGGAGGTAGTTCTGGTCGGTGCCGACGCCGATGTAGACGCCCCCGCGGCCCTCAATCGAGCTGCGCCAGACAAAGTGGTTGTCTTCGTTGGAGACGATGTAGTGCGTGTCACGGACCAAGGCCGGGGGGCGCGGATCGCTCGCCAGCTGAGCGAATGCATCGGACCAGGCGGGGGGGAGCGCACCGGAGGCGCTCGTCGGGGGAGCCGTCGCATTTGGCGCGGCCACTTCAGCGCTTGGCGGTTCGGCACGGGCGACGAGGGCGCCAGGCAAGGAGGCCACGAGACAGACTGCGAGAGCCCGCAACAGCCAGGCCCGCGACTGCACGCCCTTCGTCTGGTGATCCGGCACGCCGAGTCCTAGGTCCCTTATTGGAAGATCTCGCGAATGGGCTTGCCGGCCAGTCGAGTCTGCGGCTGCAGACCGAGCGCCGCTAGGGCAGTGGCTGCCGTGTCCATCGTCGAGATGGGGCCCTGGATCGAATAGCCGCGCCGCACACCGGGACCCATGGCAATCCAGGGGATGTTGCGATCGCTGAGCAGCGCCCCTGAGTGATTGTGGTTGTGACCGCCGTGGTCGGCAGAGACAATGACCAGCGTGTCGTTGAGGATGCCGGCTCGCTCGATGGCCTGGTAGATCGTGCCCAGGCAGGCATCGGCGTCGCGGGCGGCGCGTTTCTGGTCTTCCGACATCCAACCGGCCGAGTGGCCTTTTTCGTCGGGGTCCGAGAAGTGAACGAAGGTCAGCGCTGGCTTTTCGCGCTCGATGTAGCGCGCCGCTTCCTCGCTGACTTTCTTGCAGTAGTAGCCGGGCCGCTGAAACACGTCGACCGTGCCGGGGGGCAGGATGTGGCGCAGCTTGAACTTCCCTACGAAGGCCGCCGTCTTGAGGCCATTGTCCTCAGCGGCTTTGAAGATGGTCGGGACCTGGATGTAGCCCTTCTGCGGGCGCCAGTTGTTCCAGGTCAGGCCGTGCAGGTTGACATCGACCCCCGATAGCATCGAGGCGTGCGAGGGCAGCGTTGAGGCAGTGCGGATGGTGCGGGCGCGCCAGGTGTAGGCGCCGTTTTTGGCCAGGAGTTGGTGCCACTGCATGCGCTGCTGTTGCGTGATCAGCTCGGGCCGCATGCCGTCTTCGCTGATGATCACCACATGGCGCGCGTTGGTCGACGCATCCAGGGGGCCCGTACTGGTCGCGACATAGCCGCCGCCAAAGGTGGAGTCGGCCGCCAGGGCAACGGCCTTGGCCTGAGCCACGCGTGGCTGGCTGCCGAGATCTGGTGGCAGGCCCGGCACGCCCGTAGCGGTGCTAAGGAAGAGAGCCGATGCTGCGACTAAGCGGCAATAGGGGTACCTAGCGCGCACCCGATCAGCGTATCGCGTCGTGTTGGGCATTACAAGATGGAGTCTTTGTCCGCTCGACTATGCGGCGATGCTTGAGGGGCAGCAGCGAGGGTGAGGCGAAGTGCAGAGGAATCCGTCCCGACCCGCAGCCAGGGCGGGGTGGGCGTTACTTCTTGATCGGCTTGATGACGCCACAGCCCTGGCGGGCTCCCGAGTTTCCGCTTGGCTGGGTCGTCAGATCATCTGGCTTCTCGTGGAAGACGATGGCTCGCCCCAGAATGGCGTTTTCGCCTTGGCTGACGCTGACGGAGTCTAGTTCGACTTCCATGCGCCCCTTGCCGTCCTCGGCGATGGTCATGTTGCCGAAGTCCCCGGCGTGATGCGCGGGCTTCTCGGGGCCGCCGTGATCCACTTTGCCAGGGTTGAAGTGGTCACCGGCCGACTTGGCGGCGGGATCGCTGCAGTCGCCTTTTTCGTGGATGTGCAGGCCGTGCTGCCCAGCCGTGGCGCCGCTGATCTCGACGACAACCTTGACCTTGTTGCCGACCTGCTCGAAGGAGGCAGAGCCGGTGACTGTGCTCGCGCTGCGCGACTCAATTGCCGCCGTGGCCATCGTGACCGGCTCGGTCGGGGTTGGCGTCGGAGTAGGGCAGGCGCTCAGCGTGACGAAGGCGCCAACGAGGCAGACATGACGCAGCAGCGTGTTCATCTTCATGAGAGATCTCCCATCCAATCGAGCTCAATAGAGAGCAGCAGCGAGAGCCGCCCGAGATGCCGCGGGAACCCACACATCCCGATGCGACTGCGCTGGCACGAATCCCGGGGCTTTCATCTCAACCTGCAGCGACAAGCGGTGCACAGCGGCGAAAACGACTTGGCCGACAGGCGGCCGGTGGAGGAAATGGGATTCGAACCCACGACACCCGGCTTGCAAAGCCGGTGCTCTACCAACTGAGCTATTCC
>DAORCZ010000686.1:0-4949 GCA_035345735.1 Pseudomonadota bacterium
GGTTCCCCTCCGTCCCGGATCAGCCCTTCTTGGGGGTGGGGACGCATAACGGGAGCATCCTCATGCCGGATATGTTGGTGTGGGTGAGCGCGTATCACACGGCGGGGCGGCGGACGCGGCTTGTGACCTTGGCGCATGATTTGTTGTTTGCGCGGGAACATGGGCTGTCGCGGGCACTGGCCAAGCTGGGGGGGATGCGGGCGGAGCCAGAGGCGGCGCTGCGGGCGCTGCGCAGTGGCTATGCGGTGCAGGTGTATCCGGGGGGCGACTACGACAGCAGCAAGCCGTTCTGGCGACGACACGAGGTGTGCTTTGCCGGGCGCGTGGGCTATGTGCGGCTGGCGCTGCGGGCCGGGGTGCCGATCGTGCCGGTGGTGAGCATTGGCGCGCATGAGACGCTGCTGATGCTGTCCGACGGCCGCTGGCTGTCGCAGCGGCTGGGGCTGCGGCGGCGCTTGCGGCTGGCGGCGCTGCCGCTACAGCTGTGCCTGCCGTGGGGGCTGGTGCTGGGGACGCCACCGGGCTATCTGCCGCTGCCGGCGCAGATCACGATTCGCGTGCTGCCGCCGATGTGGCTGCCTGGGACCTCGCCGGCGGATGCCGACAACGATGAAGTGGTGGCGCGCATCGATGCCGAGGTGCGCGGGGTGATGCAGCGCGCGCTGTCGGACATGGCGCGGCAGCGCGTGCTGTGGCTGGGACAACGCGACGGCAGCTAGGTGTCGCGGGCAGGGCACGATCGACAGGGTAAGCAAACACGCAAGGGGGAGCTTGTGATGCAAAACGACGAAGGGAAGACGCCTCTTTCAGCACCGCCGGCTGCGGCCTCGCCGCTGCTTTCGGCGCGGGCACGAGGTGCCTCGCTCGACGAGGAACGCGTGCTGTCGAGTCGGGAGGCGCTCTCGGCGCGACTGCAGGAGATCTACGCCGCCGATCCCGGGCTGCGTCCCGATCCCAAGATGCGCGACTACCAGCTGACGTACCCACCCGCGGTACAGACCGAACAGCCGGAGTATCGCCAGACGCCGAGTCCGGCGATGTATCTCGACCGGCTGAGCGGACCACTCAACAGCGCGGGCTATTACTTTCACTTTGGCTACTGCGCCTATCGCTGCCGCTACTGCTTTCACTACGAGATCCGCATTCGCGAGCAAGAGGAACGCATGGCGCGCTATGTCGATGCGTTGCTTACCGAAGCGCGGCGTATGCGGGCGCTGACACCGTCGATTCGGCAGGTGCTGACCTTTCTGGGCGGCGGGACCCCGACGGCGCTGCCCGAGCCACTGCTGCGGCGCTTTACTGCCGGCTACGCCGAGATCTTCGGTCGGCCGGCGAGCAAGATGAGCACCGTGGAAGCCAAGCCGGTGACCGCCACGGCCGAGAAGCTCGCGATCTTTGCCGAGGCCGGCTTTGCGCGCGTGAACTTCGGGGTGCAGACGCTGGATCCGGCGCTGTATGCGTTTCATCACCACGGCGAAGACGTGGAAGTGGCGGTCGCGGCGCTGCGGCGGGCGCGCGAGGCCGGCTATGCCTGGATCAACATCGACCTGATGGTCGGCTTAGAGCGCGAGACGCAGGAGTCGTGGTCGCGCACGCTGTCTCGCTGTCTGGAACTGATCCGGCAGGGCCTGATCGACAGCGTCTTTGTCTATCCCTTCCACGACGATCCGCGCTCGCGCACCTACCATCACGAGGGGCTGTGTCCCGAGCCCTTCGATGTCTTTGCTGCCGATGCCGAGGCGCGGCGGCAGTTCGAAGATCTGGGCTGGCTAGAGCTGGGGCCACGCTTCTATCGTTCGCCGGCCCACGCCGCCTGCGAGTTCAACGAGGTCATGCGGCTTAAGGTCGTGCCGGGCTATGGCGACACGCTGTGGCTGGGCTTTGGCAACTCGGCGTACTCGGTGGCGGATCGATCGACCTACCTGAACACGCGCGATGCCGAGGCCTACTGCGCGCGCATCGAAGCCGGTGAGTTAGCCATCGAGCACTTCCGCGAGCTGGATCGGGCGCAGCAAGCGGCGCGTGATCTGACGTTTGCGCTGCTTTACGCACCGTGGGTGGCGGCGGGTCGCATCGCGCAGAAATACGGCGAAGAGACCGTCGCCCCCCACCTGCCTCACCTGCGCCGCTGGGCTGCGCTGGGCCTGGGCAGCTTCGACGAAGAATGGGGGCTGTTCACGCTGAATCGCATCGGCAAGCTCTTGCACCAGCAGATGATCCCCGCGCTGTATCTGCCGGGCGATCGCCGCGAGTTCGACGTGGTGATGATCCGCCGCCGCGAGGCCGGTCGTACCTACAAGGGTTATTGATCGGGGCTGCTACCGCGCCGCCAGCCCGCGACGATCGACGACCACAGGCGCGGCCCGATGATCGACGACAGCGAGACGCCGCAGGCCGCCAGCAGAGCAGCGAAGGCGGGCAGGGCCAGTCCGGAATAGCTCAGGAAGTAGCGGGGCTCGTACTCGCCGGGCAGCGCGGCCTTCATCTCGACCAGGCGCTGCACATAGGGCACGGCGGCGAGGTACTGCTCAAGCCGGCCCACCTGCCACGACAGGCTGGGGGAGAGGCGCGCAGTCGGCAAGCTGGCCAACGCGCCCGTCGTGATGGCGCCACTTGCCCCGTACAGCGGACAGAAGCCGAGCGAGAGCTTCCCGATGCCCTCCGCCGCGAGATCGGCGAGCAGCCGATCGACGAGCGCCAGATACACGCCCCACTGCCGCGTTGGCTGACAGCGCACGATGTCCAGCATGTAGCCGGTGATGCGACCGCCGGCAAACCACGGGTTCAGCACGGCGTAGCCGAAGAGCACGGCGTCGCCCGCCCCATGCGGTGCTTGCTGCAGCAGATACAGGCGTTCGCCAGGGTGGCCGAGCGAACCGTAGGCCAGCGTGAAGGGGCGGTTGAGAAAGCGCATCTCGTAGGGCAGCGGGCCGTGCGAAAGATAGGCGCGGGTGATGGCGACCAGGGCCTGCCGTTGGCTGGCGCTGAGGCTGCTGGGATCGATGCGCTCGACGCGGAAGCCGGCTCGCTGGGCGTGCTTGCGGGCCCCGCGCAGCGGCTTGCTGAGGGCGGCGGGATCGGCGAGCGCGCGGCCATCGATCAGCCGATCGAGACCCATGCCAGCCAGCCGCAGCGGTCGACCGTGGTGCGTGCGGGCCTGCGCCTGCACCTGGGCAGCTTCGGGGGCGCGCAGATAGCAGAACACCGGCCGGCGGCTGGTCTGCAAGAAGCGATCGATCAGCGCGGCGCGATCGGCGGGAGCGGCGATCGGCGGACCTAGGGTGATGTCGACACCCAGCACACGGCGATAGGCGATGTACCCATACGAGGTCTCGCAGTAGGCAAGCCCCTCTTGCAGGGTAGAAAAGGCGATGGGATCGTCGCTGAGCTCGGCGATCTGCCGCGCTCGTTCGGTCATGCGGCTCGGCCGCAGCGCTGCGCCCGGTCCGCTCATCTAGGTAGTCGGTCCAGGGGTCGATGCTGCGCCTTCTGAGGTTACGTAGAGCGCGGTGGGGGCCGCGATCTGCACCTCCAGACCGGCCTGCCGCAGGTGCAGGTTGAGATCGCTGATGCAGTCCCCGGCCAGGCGCAGCGTGTCGATGCCGAGGGTCGCGAAGCGCGGCTCGAACGCCGCCGGAATGGCGTGCAGCAGCCGACCCCAGACCACGACCTTGGCTTGCAGAGCATCGATGCGCGATGGGGGTAGCCGGCGCAGGCGCTGGCCTAGCTGCACGACCCCAAAGGCGACATGGCGCGATTCATCGCGTGCGATGTAATTGACGAGCCAGTCGGCGAGCAGACCAGCCGCCGTGGCTGGCTCGGTCGGGACCGGAGCCTCCCCTCCGCCTTGAGGGGCCCCGCAAAGGGCGCGATCGACGGCACGCAGGGCGCGGGCCGCCTCCTGAAACAGGGTCTGCGCCAGACCCTCGACGATGAGCTGCATGCCCAGGCATAGCTCGTCGGGGTCGTGGCTGGCGTAGACCGAGTCGACTAGGGCGGTGACGGTCTCGTGCACAGTGGGCGGCTCGGGGGGGGCCAGCTTGTGCTGCAAGCGGGTGAACCACTCGACGTGGCGCGCTTCATCAATGACCTGGGTGCTCGCGAACAGGCGGGTCTCGCTGTCGTCGGCCTGCTCGACCGCGCGGGCGGCGGCCAAGAGCGAGGCCACCTCGCCATAGTGAACGTGCGCGCATAGGCCGGCGAGTGCCTCGCGCAGCGGCCGCGGCAGGGCTGAGAAGTCGAGCCGATCCCAGGGCAGCGCATCGCTGTTCCACTGATCGCGCTTGGCCATCTCGTAAAGCCGCTTCTGCGAGCGCTGCGGTTCGGCGAAGCACTGCTGATAAGCGGAGACGAGGTGCGCGTTCATGGAGACCGTTCCTTCTGCCGCCGGGCGGGCCAAAAGAGAGCTAGACGAGCGGACGTCGCCCCGGGCCGCCATCGCTAGGTGCTACGTGCCGGAAAGGCTCGCTGAGCTGATCGATGTAGCTGTGCGGATAGCTCTCATCGCCCTCGAAGCCGACGGCGATCGGCGGCTTGCGGTGGCTGGGCACCCGGCGGGTGTTGAACAGCACATCCCAGATCAAGAGCACCTGGCCGTAGTTGGCATCCGACTCTGGCCGCTTGCGCGAGTGATGCCAGCGGTGCACTTCGGCCGTCGCCAAGATCCAGTTCAGCGGGCCGGTACGCTGCGCGATGTTGCTGTGCTGTAGGAGCAGGTGCGTGCTGGTAAAGACGCTAAACAGCGCGAACGCGGTTTCGCCCATGCCCAGCATGGCCAGCGGAAACAGCGTCGCAAAGACGCTGATCGCCATGTCCACCGGGTGATTGCGACTGGCGTTGATGAAGTACAGGCGCTGGGCGCTGTGATGCACGGCGTGAAACGGCCAGAGCCGCGGCAGGGTGTGCATCAGGCGGTGGCTGAGGTAGCCGCCGAACTCGGCCAGGATCAG
>DAORCZ010000687.1:0-4940 GCA_035345735.1 Pseudomonadota bacterium
GGGTCGCCGCGGAAATGCCCGGCCTGGGAGGCAGAGATTTGGTGCAGCATGGACGTCGGTCTCTCATGACGAAAGAGGGTTCATCCAAGCCTACCTCGGCACGCCCCCAGATCGGCCCAAAGACTGGCGTCCAGCGACGAGAAGTTCGGCAAGCGGCGGCTCGCCTGCAGGCCCTGGGCAAGGTCAGCCTGGCGCTGCCCAGCCAAGACGAACGGCTGCAGGAACGACTGCAGTCGCTGCGCACCGAAGACACCTACGGGGCGTCGGGGGCCTGCCCCGACTGCGTGGCGTTGCAAGCACAGAGCGGCGATGCCACGGCGCTCTGCGAGCGGCACCTAAGACAGGCGCTCGGCTTCTAAGTCAGCGATTTGTGTGGGGGGAGAGCCCGACGTCAGACCGACGTCGGGGGAGGCAGGAGAGCAGCCGGCCAGGCTAGGCGCGGCGGCGACGGGTGCGAGTGGCGAAGTACAGCGCGGCGCCGATCATCGACAGGCCAGCCAGCGTGTTGGCCAGCGACTCGGGACCACGCCCCGCCGGCCCCTGGACCAGCGCGCAGCGCGGACCACCCTGCAGGCCAGGCTCGCAGGCGTCGCCCAGGCCGTTGCCATTGCCGTCCTTCTGATCCGGGTTGAAGATGCCCGGGCAGTTGTCGCAGAAGTCACCGACGGCATCCATGTCGCGATCTTCCTGCTTGGGGTTGGCAATCGTCGAGCAGTTGTCGCAAGCATCGGGAATGCCGTCGCCGTCGGTGTCCCGATTGTCCGGGTTGACGTTCATCGGGCACTTGTCACAGAGGTCGCCCACGCCATCGCGATCCTGGTCCTTCTGATCCGGGTTGGCCAGCGTCGGGCAGTTGTCGCAGCCATCGGGAATGCCGTCGCGATCGGTGTCCTTCTGATCCGGGTTGGCCTTGCCGATGCAGTTGTCACAGGCGTCGCCGATGCCGTCGCCATCGGTGTCTTTCTGGTCGGGGTTGGCGAGCAGCGGGCAGGTGTCGCAAGCATCGCCCACGCCGTCGTTGTCGGTGTCCTTCTGGTCCGGGTTGGCGACGTCGGGACAGTTGTCGCAGGCGTCACCCAGCAGATCGCCATCGCGATCGGGCGCCAGGAACGGGCTGCAGGTAGCCGGCTTGCCAGGCCCAGGAGCGACATAGTCATCGCAGGGACGGCGGAAGACGACTTCTGACTGCGGGGTGCAGGTATTGCCGTTGCGGACGTAGTCGACGCAGTCCAGGCCGCCCTGCTTTTCGAACGGACGCAGGACGCCGTTGCAGTTGACGTCGGCAGTCTGAGCGTACGCCGCAGGCGCCAAGAGCACGCCGCCCAGGGCAAACAGAACGCCGACAAGCCACCGAGTCTGCGAGCGGGCAGGCGCACTCGCAGCGAGCCGCGCGGAGGACAGGCTGGAGACAGTAGACGTGAACATGTTCATGACTCCTTCCTATGGATGCGATGACTCTACTTTACCTGGCCGCACGGCCCGGCAAAAAAACAAGACCCGCTGACCGAGGCTAGTCAGCGGGTCGAAGGGACTGCGGGAACCCGACCTATATTGGACCGGCTACCCGATCCGGCGGCCTTACTTGGCCCCTGCTGGCTTCGCGGCTGGAGCAGCAGGCTTGGCGGCCGGCGCCGCGGGCTTGGGCGCAGCCGGAGTCGCTGGCTTGGGTGCGGCGGGGGTTGCAGGCTTCGCACCGGTCGCTCCCGGAGTCGCCGGCTTGGTGCCGGGGGCACCAACCTGTGCACCACCTGGACGCTGCCCCGGACGACCCGGCGGCTGGCGCTTGATCGTCGTGGGTAGCTGCGGCGGCACCTTGCACTTCGGCTCCTCGTGCTGCACGCCTTCCTGCTCCAGGATGATGAAGTCAACGCGGCGGTTCTTCGCGCGGTTGTCCGGCGTGTCGTTGTCGACCAGCGGGCAGCGGAAGCCGAAGCCGGCCGAGGTTAGGCGGAAGGTCTCGATACCGTGCTCGACCAGGTAGACCATGACCGACGCGGCGCGACGGTGCGACAGGTCGAGGTTGTACGCATCCGAGCCGTAGTTATCGGTGTGGCCTTCGATGCGCATCCGCTTGATGTCCGGCCGCACTTTCAGCACGCGAGCCACTTCGTCCAGGATCGGGAAGCTGACCGGCAGGATGGTGTCCTTGTCGAACTCGAAGAAGATGCGCTCCGACAGGACCAGCTTGCGGTTCTCGATCTTGACGGCCACCGGCGGCTTCGGCCGATCCGGGCAGTCCTGCTTCTCGGGATCGCAGACCGGGGGCGGCGTGGGCGGCGGCGGCGGCGGCGGCGGCGGCGTCACGCAGTTGCCCTTCTCATCCTTGAGCATGCCCTGCGGGATCTGCTCCTGCGCACCGGGCAGGTTCGGGCAGAAATCTGGTGGCGGCGGCGGCGGCGGCGGCAGCGGCTTGGGCTGCTGCGGAATCTTCTGCCAGGCATAGGTCACGCCGACAAACACGCGGCCATCGGGCACACCATAGCCAGGGTTTAGACCCGGGCCACCACCAACGAACAGCGTCCACTCTTTGATCGCGGCCTTGAGGGCCAGCGACAGCTCGGCGGGGCTGGTGCGCAGCGAGTCGAACGGATAGTGCGTGATGCCGAAGACTTCGGCCACGGCGTAGAACGGGAACAGGCGATAGCGGAACATCTCGACCTGCACGCCCACCGAGTACGAGAGGCCGCTGCCGGTCTTGATGTTGTAAAGCTGCTCAACCGAGCCGAACAGGCCGCCGAAGTTGAGCGCCATCGTCAGGCGCTTGTACTGCAGGTGGCCGATCAGGCGCAGCGTGAAGGTCGGCAGGCGCGAGCCGAGATAGCTGTTCGCATTGCCGGTCGGCAGCGTCAGATCGCCACTCGCCGCGACACCAAACAGCGGCGCCGAGACGCTGGCGATGCGGTGGTTGTTCCAGATCACGCCCTTGATGAGCAGCCGCAGATCTTCCTGCCCGGCCGAAGCCAGATCCTGCGGCGGCGTCGCTCCCCCGTTCATCGACGGCGGGAAGGTGACGGACTTGAGCACGCTGTTGTCACAGACCGCCGGCGGGAAGCCGACGCTGCCGTCCATCGACGTGACCGGAGCCTGGCCCGCACACTGGAAGAGCGTGACCGGCATGGCCAGCGCGATCTGCAGCCGCCGCCACAGGGCGATCGAGACCGACAGATCAGCCGTCAGGCGATGCTTGATCAGATCGGCCGTCGGCGTACTACCCAGTACGTAGACCAGCGGCCGGTTGGCGTAGTGCATGAACAGCTGCGGCACGACCTGCAGGTGCGGACCGACATCGGCTAGGTCGGTCGACAACAGCTTGGCGTTGCCAGGCGCCGGGTGAAAGCGGTTCATATCGACGGGAGCGCCGTCTCCGACAGCCTGGGCAGGCGAGGCGGAGAAGAGCGCTGCCGCGCACGCCGTCGCCCCAAGCAAACGGACGACGCCAGCGCGTAACGAGGAAGAGTGTGCTCGCATGGAGGGTTTCCGACCGATCGAGTGAGAAGTCAGGAGCATGATCGTGGTGACGTCTACTTGCGCAGAATATCACGCATTTTACGCCTCAGGGTAGATCGTAGATTGCGGGGGGGCGCTCCAGCCTCCCCCGAGGATTGCTGCCCAGCCCATGGTGGCCTTGTGGGCGTCTGCAAACCACGGCATCCCGAGAGCGAAGGTTACTCTGACATAGCGGGCTGCGCGCTAACAAGTCTTGTGCAAGGAACCGATGGCTAAACCTTCGTCAACTGCTGGAAAACGCAGCACTAAGCCAGACTGCCCTTTGTGGGTCAGGCTTGCCGAGCCTAAGCCGGCATTCCGGTATTCGCGGATAGGCGGACTGTGCGGTAGCCAGGGCATCGATTTTTCGGCCCTTGGCCGGCGAAAAAAAGCGCCACACGGTCAGATCGAAGCTGCTAGGATGCGCCGCCTGAAGGAAGAGAGAAAGGCCTATGAAAGTTGCTTTGTTTTTCGATGGGAAGAATTTCTATTCTGGCTGGCGGGAGCGGGCCGGAAGACAGCCCTTGGACTTTACAGCGCTCTCGCGCTGGCTGGTAAAACGGGTCGGGGGCAGCGTCCTGTGGGGTGCCTACTACTACACGGGAATTGAATCGGGACCGTCGCAACCGGGTACCGGGCAGGCGGCGCTGACCAGTTTCCTCGACAACCTAGAGATGCTGCCCGGCTACTTCGTGCAGCGCTTCACCCGAAGGACCAAGAGCTACCACTGCCGCGAGTGCAGCGCCGAGAACTACTACACGCAGGAGAACGAAGTCGACACGACGATGGTCGCGGACATGCTCCGCCTGGCTGCCGTTGGAGCGTTCGATATCCTGGTGCTGATGTCCGGCGACGCTGACCACGCTCCGGCAGTGGAGGGTGTGCGCGCTCTGGGGCGACAGGCCTACGTCGCCACTTGGGGGGGCATCGGTCTATCGCGTCGCATCCGACGAGCCGCCTTCGACCATATCGACCTGATGGAAGCGCTCGGCGAGTGCGGACGGCAGTGGCCGGCTGGCGAAGGCGACGAGGCCAGTGCTCCGATCTTGGTGCCGGGAACGACGCGCGAAGCGGGTCCCAATAGCTCGCCCAACATCGTGGGCGGCGACGAGACCTTGGGCACCGCGCCGAGCGAAGATGTGGCCGCCGAGATCCTGCTCGATGAGGTGCGACGTGCTGAGAGCAAGTTCCCCGCGGGCTACGTGGGAGTGAACTTCTTTGTCACGCGCTGGCAGGGCAGCCAGCTTGATCCCGATCCCGAGGTGCGGCGCCGCCTGATCGATCGTCTGGTGCGCGAAGAGCGCGTCGAGATCTACACGACGGAAGACGGAACCAAGGCGATGCGCGTCAAGCGCTCACCGGCCTCCTCGCAGTCTCCGCGCAGCATCCCGCCCCCGTCGTCGCCAGCGCTGGATCACTAGGGGCGGGCTGGTCCGGCACAGCGATAGGCGTTT
>DAORCZ010000688.1:0-4921 GCA_035345735.1 Pseudomonadota bacterium
GTGCTGCGTACTCTAGTGATCAGGCACAAGACCGCCGTGCCAATTCCGTGACAGCAATGTGACGTTTTGTTTACAAAACACCCAGCGGGACATCGTCGGCATGAAGCGCCTCTGGTGTCGTAGCGTTCCGCAACGCTGCATTCGTCAAACCAGCCTCGTCCGCGAATCGCTTTCCACGCAGCAGGTCTTGCGCCGGGTGTCTCCTACCCCTTGACGACCGATTTTCCCATCGAGTCGTAGACCAGCTCGATTGTCTTTCCTGCTTCCGTGATCTTGATCTCAAAAATCGGCTGATCCGGCTTGTCTAGGTGCGTGACTCGCTCGACTTTCTTGATCTTCGACTTGGCATGGGGCGAGGCCGCGATGCTCTTGCGGACCGGCTCGGGCAGATCCTTCTCCGAGATGACTTCTTCCACTTCGAGCAGGGCTCCCTCCGCGTTCAACTTGGCTTCGATCTCGCGGGCTCCATCGCGGAGCTTCACTTCGTAGAGGGTCTTTCCTCGCTCCGTCTCCCGCTCGAAGCCAACCAGGCTAGCGGCGGGGTATTTCTTTTTGACCGCGGCGATGACGGGCGGCGGTACTTCGTTCTCTTTGAGAGCGGTCTCGTTTGCATACGCAGGACCCACGAGGCCCAGCAAGATGCAGGCTGTGAAAAAACGTCGCATCGTTTTCCTTGGCATTTCTGTCTTCATCGCTTCCTCCAAAGTACGAGTGTGCGAGCAAGCGTAAGTCGTCCTCGAAGATCGGGATCATGAAGAGTGGATTAAGGTCTGGGGTGATCAGCGATGGGTCCGTCGCTTCGCTCCGACAAAGATGAGCCGGTCCATTTGCTCCGGAACACGCGGTCCACTGCCAGCGGAACACGCAGTCCATTTCTCCCGGAATGGGCAGTCTATTTCGCCGGAATGCACACCATGGGCAAGAGCGGAGTCGGTCACGTCCACAGACTGGCGGGTGTCTGGCCCAGGCTTTTTGATGTTCGCTCGCCCGCTCGGAGCGGAGCCATCCCGCAGCCAACTTCGGCCGGCGTCGTTTGCCTCCAACAGCTGGCCGGACTCATCGACGAGGATTGTGGGGACGCTGGCCTAGGCATCGGAGGTCAAGCTTCTGTGCTCAAGGACTCCGAGGGAATTGGCCCGGGTCTTCAACTCAGGAGTCGGCGATTGGATAGGCCAAGGGATGGGGGCGCGAAGTTCGGGGAGGGCAGCCTTGGCCCAACCCAGGGCGACTACGGCGCGTACGCCGCGGCCTTGGCGGCAATCAGGTCGATGAGATCACCCTCGGTGAACTGCACGTCTAGGATGTGCGTGCCGGTGCTGCTGGCGAGGATCAGGCTGGAGAAATCGAGCGGGTTTATTCGCGTGTCGCCGGCTTCTTTGGCCAGGCTGATCTCCATCGCACGCCGACTGCCCTGCGTGACGCAGCGGGCCTGGTACATGCGGCGATAAAGGACAAACGGTGCCTGGCTGGCCACGCTGGCTGGGAAGCTGCCGCCGCTGCTGAGGTCCGAGGGAAAATAGGAACGCGACAGCGTCACGCTGCTCGCGCCGGGGTCGGGGGGCAGGGCGCAGATCTCGGCGCTGCCTTCGACATAGGTTGCGACGTCGGTCGGGAAGGCGTTGCCGGCGGCGTAGGTGCGGAAGCCAACGACACAGCCGAGATCAGACCGGCTCTTGCAGACCGGGACCGACTTGAAGCTGCCGCCCGTTGCTTGCCCTGCGTCGGTGCCGACCGGCCAGCCAATCGGCAGAGCGGCGACCAAGCGCGTCTTGAGCACTGGATCGGTCTCGATGCGCTCGCGCACCAGACGACTTGTGATCTGTCCGCCCTGCGAGTGACCGTAGATGATAAAGCCGCGCCCTCCGTTGTCCTTCTGCAGGTAGGCCTCGAAGGCGCGGAGCACATCGCTGTACGCGACATCGAAGCACAGATCGCGATCTTCCGACTGCGTCAGGTAGGTGCCGATCGTCACCTGGCGATACAGCGGGGCAAAGACGCGGCAGACCTCGGACAGTCGCGCCGCCTGGATCGCCGTGGTCTTGTAGGGCTCGGACTTGTCTTTGATGTCCTGATGCAGCCCGGGCAGGACGTTCAGATCCACCGTCGGATAGATGTAGAAGCAGTCAATCTTGGGAGCCGCCGCTGGCTGGTGCGAGACCCGCTGCGTGCTGCCGTTCGGCAAGACCTCGACCGCCGTCAGGTCGCCATCGCAGGCATCGCCGCTGACATCGGGACGGCAAGCCCAGTTCCCCCGGTCGCTGTAGTCCGGGGCTGGCGTCAGCTCCATGCAGCGCCGCTTTACATCACAGCCCGCCAGCAGGCCACTTAGCAACACACACGCCCAGCCCCCCCAGATCACACTCGCCGAAAATTGCATGGCTCCATCGTAGATCGCGGGCTGGCCCGCGCGGGGCCCGCGGTACATCGCGGGACGATGTAGTGCAGCGTGGTCAGAAAATGGAAGGCCCCCGCTTATTCATCCTGGAAGGGGCGGGGCAGGGACGGGGGGGCACGGTCTTCGCCAGCCAATTTGGGGGTCATTATGAACATTTTCCCTAAGGTTCCGCCGTCTCCAGACGTGCTGCGCAAGCTGCTGGAACGGCTTGCACTGACGCAGTCGGACTTTGACCGCTTTCTTACCGACTATCTGCCGGAGGCGCGCCTAACGGTGCCAAGCGGGGTTGGGCTGAAGACGCAGTTCAACGCGCTCCTGTCGGAGAACCTAAACGCGGCGATCTGGGCCGCGCTGTGTCAGGGCTACCCACGCCTGCTGGAAGAGACGCGCGCGCTGTGGGCGACCCAAACCGGCCAGCCGCTTTCCACGCCCGAGCGCGCCCGCTTGCAGGGCGATCTGGACACCCTGTTGTCAGCTCGTCAGGTCCTGGTGACGCATGGCCGACCGACCCAGGACATCGACGCGCTGATCGCGGAGAAGCGCGCTGAGCTCAAGCGGAGCTCGTCTCTTTACCCCGGTCAGCTGCTGGGGGGGCGCTTCCAACTCCTTCAATTTCTGGGCAAGGGCGGGATGGCCGAGGTCTGGCTGGCGCTCGATCGCCACCCCGCTGAGCCCGCAGCCGAGGAGCGCCGCGTCGCGCTGAAGATCCTGCACTCGCATCACCACCATCACACGGATCCCGCCCGCGAGCGCTTCCGCCGGGGGGCCTACCTGATGTGGCAGTTCAAGCACGCCCACATCGTCCACGTGCGCGCTGAACCGCAGGATGCCGACGGCTACCTGTTTTTTCCGATGGACTATCTGTCGGGCGGCACGTTGGACGCGAAGGTCAAGAGCGAACGGCTGACGATTGATACGCTATTGCGCTATTTTATGGAAATTACCGATGCGCTGCATTATGCGCATACGACCGTCGTGACGATTGATGGGCAAAGCACGTACTGCAAGGCGCATCGCGATATCTCGCCGTGGAATATTTTGTTTGATGAAAATGGAGTCGCATATCTTATTGATTTTGATATGGCTTCGCTCAATAGCCAATTTTCCAGCGACGGCCAGGGCGGTCGCGGCCCGCATTTCTATGCCGCCCCCGAGTGCCTGAGCCGGACACAGAAGCTGACCCCCGACTGTCGTGCCGACGTCTTTAGTCTGGCGCTGGTGATGCTCTGTGCCCTCACGCAGCGCGAAGTCAGCTTGGAAGATCGCACGAAGCAGATCCTGGAGCTGATCGCGCAGCTTCCCTACAACGCACGCGTTCGTGAGGTCTTTACGCGCGCCCTAGAGAAGGATCGCGAGCGCCGCTTTCCATCGGTAGAAGCCTTTCGCTCGGCGTTGGTGCCGGCCTTCGCATCGGCGGCGGTGCGGCCAACCTTGTCCGATTCGCAGCCGCCTGCGCCCGTTGCGCTCCCGCCTCCGCCGCCCCCAGTCGTACCGCGATCCGTCACGCCGCCGGCAGCGAGTCCCCCGGTCCCGTCGCTGCCTCTCCCCAAGGCGGTCACACCGCGTGCGCCAGCGGAGCCCCGCCGCGCTCGCTGGCTGGTGCTGGTCCCGACCGCCGCGCTGGTCGCTTCGATCAGCTACGGCCACAGTAAACCGGCTGCCCTGCGACAAGCCCGCGTATGGCTCGCCAATGTCCTGGTACCGCCCCCTACCGTCTCAGGCAGCCCAGGTGACCCTGCCCCGACCTTGCCCCCGGAAGCGGCCCCCAAGCCGTTCCCAGCACCGCCGGAGGCAGCGCCCTTGGACCCTCCTGGGCTGGCACTGTGCCCAGAGCCTGCCGGGGGCCCAACGGAGTCGAGTTCAGACGAGCCGCCGCTGCCGAGCGCGCTGCCCGCCCCGCCATCGTCCTCGCTCGCGTCTTCCCTGGTGTCGTTTGGAGCGTCGCTTTCGTCGTCGCTGCCGTCGTTTCCGCTGTCTCTTCCGCCGTCGCTCCTGCCGTCGCTCCTGCCGTCGAGCGTGCCCGTGCCGCTGCCGTGGTCTTTGGCCCCGTCGCTGGCCCCGGTGCTGCACCAGCAAGGCGAACTGCTGGCCGCGCTGTGGTGGCAGCCTGAGCCCAGCACCCCGCTGCCTAGCCAGCCCCAAATCGTCGGACCCAGCGGCCCTTCGGTGGCGCCTCTCGTCGGGGCGGCCGCGCGAAAGGGCGTCGCCTGGCATGCCGGGCGGATGCGGTCGCCAGCCTCCGCCGCCAGCCACAAGCTTCACGACGACTTGCCCGAAGAGCCGCCGGCCAAGCCTTTCGCCTTCGTGGCGGCGTCGCTTTATGACGAACAAATCCATGAAGCGGCCGCCCGCCTAAGCTGGTGCAAGTGTTTCTGTTTGCCGAAATCAAGGGCTGCGATAGTCCCACCCGAAGACCGGATGTATCGAGTGGTTTTTGATATGGAAACAAGCAGCTCGACGCTTCAATTGAATAGAGGCTCAGCGGCCGGTGCTGCATATCAAATCAGCAGTCGCTGTGTCGCAGAT
>DAORCZ010000689.1:0-4916 GCA_035345735.1 Pseudomonadota bacterium
CTCGTCAGAGCCCGAATCTGCTGCGGGTTCTGCTTGAAAGCCTGCTGGTAGTGCGCCATGGCGCGGTCTTTGCGTAAGAAAATTTCTTCGCAGACTTCGCCTAGTTCAAACAGCGCAGCCGCCCGGTTCTCTTTGCCCTCGACTCGCTCGACTTCTTTTTCGAACTCTTCGAGCAATCCAGCCCAAGTTTTTAGACCACGAAGGCGCTTCGCTACCTGTTCCCGGAGTTGCATGAGCAGGCCACCCAATATTGCGGTTTCAGGGATGTAGATGGTTGAAAGCCGCACCTTTTATATCACGCTCAGCCGACGGGGATCAATATGGAACCCTGCACGGCGCCGCGGGTTTTGGGGGACAGCATGCGTCTTGCTTCCGGACTCAGGAAGCGTGGCTATTTCGGTACAGTGCCCGACATGTACCCACGGCCCTAGGCTGGGTCACAAAGCAGGGTTTATTGAGGACGTGAAAGACGGCAACAGCAGGATTGGCCCCCACCTCTAGGCGACATTCTATCTTTGGGTGGGAGGGGTGATTCGCCGTCGCTGAAGACAGGCGCAGGGGAGGGGAAGGAACGGAGGGATAGACGGCAAGAAGCTAGGGCGCTTCAAGCTGGGCAAGGGCATCGCTCGCGGCCTTGGTCATATCCGGACCGCCGCGGCTACCAGCCTGCAAAAAGCGCTTGAGCCAGTCGATCGCATTCTTCTTATCGTCCATGGCCTTATATGTCATGCCGAGGTTGTAGATCGCCATGAACATGTCGCCGTTGAGCTCAAGGGCGCGCTTGAATTCCTTGATCGCCTCGTCGTACGACTTGGTCTTCTGCAGCGCGACACCAAAGCCGTAGTGAGCGTCAGCGTCGGCATCGTTGGCTGTGACGGCAGCTTGGAAGACCTGAGCGGCTTCCTTGTCGTAGTCGTAGTCGAGGTAGAGGTTGCCGAGGCGAATATATGGCGGGATAAATCGAGGGTTGACCTCGACGGACTTCCGATACGCAGCATCGGACTCTTTGAACTTCTCCAGGTACTCGAGCACCATTCCGAGACGGAAGTGAGCCTTATACGCCTTGGGTTCCTGCTTGACCGTCGCCTCGAACTCTACGCGAGCCTGCTCGAGCTTCTTGGCCTCGAAGTAGGCGCTGGCTAGCTCGTAGTGATAGCTGGGGTTGTCGCTGGCGTACTTGACGGCTTGCTCGAAAGCCCCGATCGCCTCGTTCCACTTCTTCTGATCCTTGTAGATCACGCCGAGGTTGTAGTGGGCCTGATCGTTGGCCGGATCGATCGAGATCGCCTGCTGCATCTGACTGATGGCGCGGTCGTAGAGTTTCTGCCGCCCCGCCTCGACGCCAGCGTTCATCGCCTCGATCGACTTGTTGCGCTCCTGGTTGCAGCCAGCCACGAGCAAAAGACACAGAGCCCAGCGCGAAAGGTCCTTCATGATCTCCTCAGCAAAAGCGTAGTTGCCGGCCGCTGCGTGCGATCGCGGGTGGCGATCGGGATGTTCACAAGGGCCTTTCGGGGGGACCCACGATCAGGCTGTGAGTCCTAAGTCAGCGCAGGGGCTGCTATTCCCCTCCGGACGCCTTGAGCACGAACGGATAGGTGACCACTACGATACCGCCTCCCGAAGGTTTGGGGAACTCCCAGCGGCGCACCGACTGTGCAATGCACATTTCGACAGTCGGGTTGTTCATGGTCGACGACTGCACCGCTGAGGCAACGACTGAGCCGGTGCCGGCTATCGTGAACTGGATCATGACGCGGCCTGAGAGGCCAGCGTTCTTCACCAGCTCGCGCTCGTAGCAGAACTTCACTTCGTTCAGGTGGCGACGAATGATGCGGCGAATGATCTCCTTGTCGAGCGACCCGCGAACTTCGGCAGTCCCCGGTACGACATCGGGGGCCGTAGCTCGACGCCCACCGAGACCGCCAGCCCCACGGCCATAGCCCGAGCCCGAGCCACCACCGCCGCCTTTGCCGATCGTGCCCAGGTTGCCGAGGCCAATCGTGCCTTCACCGGTTCCACCACCACCCCGGCCCGTGCCAACCAGCCCAAGACCGCCGACGCCGTAGGCCTCGCCGACCTCTGTGCCGAGAAGACCACCCAGGACGTCCTGTGCTTCATTTCCAAGGGCCGAATCCCGACCGAAGATCGAGCTCAAGATCGAGCCCTGCGTCCCCTTCAAGATGCCCAGCACGCCGGCCTTCTGCGCAGCGTCGGTAGCAAGCTGCTTGGCGAGGTGGAGATCGGTGTTGTCCTTGGGTCCCTTGAGGGCATAGAGTCCGGCTTTGTTCTTAGACTCCTTCTTGCCCATCTTCCCTTCTTCGTCCTTGTGGCGCTTCCCCTTACCGCCCATCTCGTCGGGGCTCTTTTTCTTGAGCCACTCGGGGATGACTTCTTCTTTTTGCTCTGGCGGCTTGATCAAGAACTTGGCAAAGCGCTGGTCGTTCATGAAGGCGTCGAGCGACAAGCTCTTCGGATCGGGTGGCACCGAGAACATGATGAAGATGGCCAGAGCGTGCAGCGCGAAGACGGCGCCCGTGTATGCCTGAGCCTCCCAGTCGATACGCAGCGGAACCGGGAAGCGGCGGGCCTTGGGCGTGCCCACGATGTTGAACGTGTTCTCACCGAGGCGCAGCATCAGCCGCGAGTCTGAGCCGATCGGCAGCACGTACGCACCGGGAACATCCGCCGCCGGCTTCGCAGTACCCGCCTGGACCAGTTCGGCCAGGGACTGACGACGACTGCCGTCCGTTAGATCGCCGGACATCTGCTGCGTAAACAGCGCCTCGAAGTCGCTGCCCGTCGAGCGAACGATCGGTAAGCGCGCCATGCCAAGGAGCAGATTGCCCACAGGGAAGTGGGCAGTTGCATCGCTGCCGATCACGTAGTCGCGATCGCCGCGCTCCTCAAACATGCGGAAAAGGCCCCACATCAGCGTCACGACGCCGAAGATGAGCGCGCTGGCGCAGCCGATATCGAGGAAGGGGCTATCTTTGGGCGCCACGAAGCCGCTGTACGGCTTGCCAGCGTCGAGCCAGGCTTCGCGATCCGCGCGCACCTTGCCGACCTGCACGTAGGCAACGAGCAGCATGATGAAGGAAGCCAGCAAGGCAGCAGAGCCCAGACCAACCAGCGCCTTCGTCGCGCCACTGAGCACCCCGGCCTGCGGATTATCAAAGAGCCGGACGTCGAGGACCGAGTCCTCAAACATGGCGGACAGCTCGACTGCCCGTGCACCGTCGCGGACCTCGACTTCCTCAGACCCTGGAAAGTTCATCGGCACGAGCGGCATGGGCGCAAGCGCGATGGGGGCCACCGGGGCGGCAAAGCCAGGCGGGGGTGGGATGGCGGCGGACGCTTGTACTGGCGGCAGTCCGGGCGAGGTGCTCCCCCCCTCAGACTGCAGAGCCGCCACAAGCTGATCGGCATCCACCTGCTGGGTGGAGTCAACCGCCACCGCCTCGGGTTCTCCGACAGTGACAACCAATCGGATATCCCCGAGGCCAACCTCATCACCGCTCTTGAGCTTGGCTTTGTTCACCCGCTGGCCGTTGACCAGGGTGCCGCGGACCGACCCCAAGTCGATAATCGAGATCTCTCCGGGAGATGTGATCTCGATCACCGCATGCATGCGGCTGACGGACTCATCCTCGATGCGCAGGTGGGAAGAGGACAGCTTTCCCACCTTGATGATGTCCTGACTAAGCGTCGTTTTCTGGAGTAGCTGTTCCCCTTTGTAAACCTCAAACGTCAGGGGAACGATCACACCACTGGGCATCGAGATCCTCCCACGCAATCCACCGCCGTCACGTCTGGCCGACCCCCGATGGGTCGTCCTCTCATCGGGCCGATACATCGAATGAGCGGACCACCGCCCGATCGATGCCCGGCCCTACGAGGCTGGCTAGCGGCCAATTTGCGTTTCACGACCGCGGTTTACCGCCTTTTTGCCGTGAAAGCAATTGCTTGTGTCGGTGTTCGGCGGAAGCCCAAGCCCTGCGGGCCAACTACCCTGCCAGCGACGAGCTAGCGGCGAGCTCTGGGCGAGGTCTGGCCGGCCTCTGCACTCTGCTCGGCTGATCCGTCGGTGTACGGCGCGTAGTAGGCGCGATAGCGACGCGACTCTTCTTCAACAGCGTTAAGCACGACGCCAAGCAGCTGAGCCCCGACGGCAGCCAGGTTTTCAAGCGCCCGCTGGGCCAAATCCCGCTGCGCTTCCCGCTGACGCACGATTAGGAGGACGCCATCAACTCCTGCGGCCAGAACTGCAGCGTCGGTCACCGGTACGGCTGGGGGCGAATCGATCACAATGCGATCGTACTGCCCCGATAGTCGCGCGAGCAGTTGTCGGAAGGCATCGCTGCCCAAGAGCTCGGCAGGATTTGGTGGCAGGGGACCACTCGGTAGCACTGAGAGGTTCTCGACCTCCGTCGGGAAGATCGCCTGTTCAAGATCGGTATCGAGGGCCAGGACGCTGGTGAGACCGGGCTCTGGTCGTAGCCCAAACGCGGTCGCTAATCGCGGCCGACGCAGGTCGCAGTCCACAAGCAGCGTCTTTGCTCCTCCTTGGGCCAGCGTAATCCCGAGGCTGGCGCAGCAGAGCGTCTTCCCCTCGCGCGCGACCGAGCTGGTCACAAGGAGGGTCTTGAGAGGCCGATCGGCCCCGAAAAAGAGCAGGCTGGTGCGCAGAGCGCGAAAAGCTTCGGCTAGCGGGGAGCGCGGCTGATTGCGAACCAGCTGGTCCGAGACGGCCCGGCCTGCCAAGCGAGGCAAGCGCGCCAGAAGGGGTACTGCGAGGTGATGCTCGACATCCTCAGGCCCTCGGATGGTGCGGTCGACAGCAGCGAGGGCGAACGATAGGAGGAGGCCAAGCAGCCAGGCAAGCACGACGGCGACGATGATCGCGACCCGCTTGC
>DAORCZ010000690.1:0-4911 GCA_035345735.1 Pseudomonadota bacterium
CAGCACGTCATCGCTGGGATAGGAAAACGCCTTGCCCACGGGCGGGGCAGGGGGGGGCGGCGCGGGCTCGCCACAGGCGGCGAGTACGAAGGAAAAGGCGGCGCTCCGGCTCAAAAAAGAGGTCAGCCAGGGCCAGGGCCTCGGGACGACGCGGGGGGCTCGGACGGGGCAACGCACGGCATGCATCGGCGCAGCCTACTACGAGATCTCGCCGAGTGCGCGAGGGCCTGCGCGGCCTTTCGCGTGGGACGGACGACCGGCAGCGGGGGCTTAGGCGAGGGCGCTTCCGCCTTCACCGCCTGGGCCGACTGGCTCGTCATCGCCCTCGGGAAAATCGAGAAACTTGGGCTGCAGATTCCAGGTCTCTGACGCCAGGCTGAGCACGCGATCTTCCGCCGAGTTCACGGTCTCGGCCGACAGGATCTGCAGGGCCGTGCCCAGGATTAGCTCGCGCGCCTCGGGCCGGGTGACTGACTGGAGCAGTCGGCGCAGGCTCGCTTGGTCCACGATGTGGCGGTCGACGTGCAGGGCCACCTCGGAATACGCCTCTTCTCCGAGACGATCTCGCAGCACCTCAAGCATCAGCTCCTCGGTGCGGCTGACGGTGTTGTCGCTGCGCGAGCCGATCTTCACGAGGGCGACCAGCGCCGCCTGTTCAGTCGGGTTGAGATCGGACAGCTCAAACGAGGGGGCTTGGCTCATCAGCGACTGCTCCTTTAGGCCCATGAGGCGGGACCGGTGCACACAAGACCGAAGCTCCATCGTAAGCTGCCGCACCGCCTGCGGTAAAGGTAGCCCTGCCGCCCGCCGGTCGGGGCGGCGAACGGCAGGAAGCCTCGCCCGCAGTCAGCGAGGGGCGCTATACTAGCGACCCTTCGTTCGCGTCTGCCTCGACCTCAGCCCATGTCCTTACGCTCAGCCCATATCCGCCTGCTGGAAGCGCTTAGCCGCGCAACGCCCAAAGCGGTCGCTGAACCACAGCGCACTCGCCGGGTCTTTGTGAATCGAACCGTGCGCATGGACCGTGTCGAAGTGCTCGGCTTTGACA
This sequence comes from Pseudomonadota bacterium, assembly GCA_035345735.1. Lineage (GTDB taxonomy): Bacteria > Myxococcota_A > Polyangia > Palsa-1104 > JAEUJZ01 > JAEUJZ01. The sequence goes on from DAORCZ010000690.1 coordinate 1,049, forward strand.
TGGACTACACGCTGGCGCTGTATCACCAGCCGAAGATGGAGCGCCTGTCGCTGCACTTCAGCACGCGCAAGCTCGTCGGACGCGGCTATCCCGCGGAGATCACCGAGCTGCCCTACGACTCGGCGATGGCGATTCGCGGTCTCGCTGTCGATCGCAAGCTGGGCAACATCCTAAAAATGGATCGCTACGGCTACGTCGGTCGTGCCATGCACGGGACGCGGGCGCTGAGCCGCGACGAGCGACGGCACCTCTATCGCGAGCAGAAGCTGCGCCTGACCGGCGGACGCTACGGCTGGATCGATACCCTCTATGCGCTGCCGGAAGCGGTTCTGTATAGCCACATCGTCGAGTATCTCGATCGTGATCCGGCCTTCCTCGCGTCGTCGGCCGACTCGCGGGCGGCCCGCTACAGCCAGCTATGGACCGATATCCGCGAGTGCATTGACGAGGCCCACCGCGACGGATCGATAAAGGGCGAGATCACGGCCGCGCTCTCCGACTACATCGTGCAGGACCGGGAGCTGGCGCCGACGCTGCACCGCTTTCGCTCGGCAGGACGGCGGCTGTTTCTTCTGACCAACAGCGGCTTCGCCTACACCGACTGCGTGATGTCCTATCTGCTCGATGGGCAGCTCTCGAACTATCCAAGCTGGCGCAGCTACTTCGATGTCATCGTCGTCGACGCCAAGAAGCCGGAGTTCTTTCTGGGCGATCGGCCGATGGCATTTCTCGACGAGCGCGGTGCTCCGCTAGCCAGTGGGGAGCCCCCTGCCCAGCGGCCGCTGCTCTGCCAAGGCGGCAATGTGCAGGCGCTCAGTGAGCTGCTGGCGATGCCCGCCGATCGCGTGCTTTACGTCGGCGATCACATCTATGGCGACATGCTGCGGGCCAAAAAGTCATCGGTCTGGCGAACGGCGATGATCATTCAGGAGCTGGAGACCGAGCTTGAGCGTCATGCGCAGGTCGAAGAGTCGCTGCGCACGCTCGAGTCGCTGGAGCGCAAGCGCCATCGTATGGAGGCCGAGCAGCGCTATCAGCAGATCCTCTTGCAGCAGCTAGACGCCGTTGCCTCCGAGCCTGAGCGCGCCAGCGCCCTGCTGGCGGCATCGATGGGTGAGTTGGGCGGGGGCGATCGTGCGGAGATGGACGCGCTGCTGGCAAATCCCGAGATCCGTGGCGAACTGCTCTCGCAGGGACGCAGCGAGCTGATACGGCGACTGGGTGAGCTGCGGGACGACCTCGCGGGCTGCCTGGAGGATGTCTACGCGCTAGAGCGTGACATCGAGCACACCTTCAACCCGTACTGGGGCCCGCTCTTCAAAGAGGGCAGCGAGAACTCCCGAATTGGCGAGCAGGTAGAGGACTACGCTTGCCTTTATACGAGCCGCGTATCGAATTTTTTGGCCTACTCCCCGTTCCAACTGTTCCGATCGCCAAGAGATCACTTGCCGCATGAGCGCGTTTACTAGCCGTGCCAGGCCCAGGAGGCACGATCGAGCGGACGCCGATTGTCGGTGAGTAGGTACGCCCTTCTGCGGAGTACCTATCGGGAAAAGTTGGCTTTTCGTGAGACTCGTGATACCTGGGTAATACCATCGGGCCGGTGGCCCGCAGAATCCCCTCAAAAGTACGTAAAGGAGCACGCAATGAAGTTCTTCAGCACGGTTTCCAAGACGGCCATGGCCATGTCGATTGGCGCCGCCTTGCTCAGTGGTGGCTGTGATCCCTCGAAGGAGGAGCTCGAGAAGACCAAGGACCAGCTGTCCAAGGTCATGTCCGAGCGCGACCAGCTCAAGGGCCAGGTCACGACGATGCAGTCGTCGATGGATGCCATGAAGAAGGATCTGGACGATTCGAAGGCCAAGCTCGGTGATGCCGAGAAGAAGGCTGCGGAGTGCGCTCCGGCCGCCGCGCCTGCGCCCGATCCCAAGGCCGCCGCCAAGGGCGGTGGTAAGGCCGCTCCGAAGGCTGCTCCGAAGGAGAAGCTGCCGGAAGCGCCGAAGGCTGACGCGTCGAAGCCGCTGGGCAGCCAGGAAAACCCGATTGCCGCGCCCGCCGCGCGCCGCGATCGCTTCTAGGCATCACTCCGGTCGGCAGTCCGGCCGCGATGGCTCTTCCGGCCCTGACGCGCGGCGTCAGAGACGAAGAGCGAGCGTGGGCCGGACCTGCTAGACAGAGAGGATGCCTCGTTTCACGCCTAACCCATCCACCGCGGTTGTTGTCCCCGCGATGGGTGCCTCCCAGCCTGGCGACAGCCGGCTGACCTACGCAGCACCTTCTATCCCAAGGAGTCCTAACATGAAGACCTCGCTCAAGAGCCTTGCGTTCCTGTTTGCGCCTGTCGTTTTGGCCTCGGCCTGCGGCGGCGACATCTTTGGCAACTCAGACGGTGGCGGCCAGAACGTCTGTGTCACCACGCCATTCCAGCTGCAGATGGGCAACTACACCACGCAGGAGCCGCCGGCGATCACTGTGCAGGACACCTGCGCACCGCCCCTCACCCCCAACGATTTCAAGGGCAAGCAGTTCTCGGTCACCAACAACACCCAGAGCGGCACCATCACCGTGAAGTCGGTGACCAGCGGCATCTCGCTCGGCGAGGGCCCGGTGACCTGCGACAAGGGCGTGCTGAGCTACTCGGCCTTCCTGGTGTCGTCGGATGGCAACTGCAACTACAAGATCACCGACCAGGCGAACTTCACGATGGTCGCGGCCAACACCTTCCAGTTCGATCTGACCGAGACCATCTCGGACATCTCGCAGGTGGTGGGCAAGCCGGCTTGCACGTCGGTCAAGGCCTGCAGCACGAAGATCTTCTTCCAGGCGAACAAGCCGGTTCAGTAGTCGCTCCTCCGCTCTGTGCGTGGGCCAAGTGGGCCTCTGCTTCAGCCTCTCCTTGCGGCCTCTCCGCTCCCTTCCCGCATCCTCCAGCCTCTAGTTCGCGGTTCGCCCTCGCTTAGGCATGGGGGCGCAGTGCTGCAGCCTTTTCGCCCTGCCTGCTAGAGTGACGACATGAATGACGTTACGGGCCAGTCTGAGCCTCGCTCGGGCGACGACTCCGCGGGGCCGTTGGGGCAGAGCAACTGCGAGCTAGCGACGAAGCTCGTCGCGTCGTACGAGAGGCAAAATGCGCTCTCGGGGAGCGGTCGCGACTTGCCCTCGCCCCCGGAAGTGAGCGCCATCCTGTCGGCGGTGCGTGAGCTTCTGCTGCCGGGATCGACCGGTACGCCTCGGCCGCGCGGAGGGCTTCTGCACTCGTTTATCGAGGGGCAGATCGCGACGCTGCGCGTCAAGCTGGTACAGCAGTTATTCCGGGGCATCTACTATCGCTGGCCTGGCTCGCAGCCCGACTGTGGAGCTTGCGAGGCACAAGCCAGTCAGATCGCAGCGGCCTTTCTTGACCAGCTTCCCGAACTGCGGCGACTTGTGCTGCTGGACGTTCAGGCCGCCTTCGACGGCGATCCCGCAGCGACGGGGCTTGATGAGGTCGCGTTCAGTTATCCCGGGGTGTATGCCGTCACCATCTATCGCATCGCGCATGCGCTCTGGCAGCTGGGCGCGCAGGTGGTGCCGCGCATGATGAGCGAGCAGGCCCACGCCGAGGCTGGCATCGACATCCATCCGGCCGCCCGGATCGGTGAGGGCTTCTTCATCGACCACGGCACCGGCGTAGTCATTGGGGAGACGACGCAGATCGGCGCGCGAGTCCGCATTTATCAAGGCGTGACGTTGGGGGCGTTGTCGCTGCCGCGCGGCAGTGTCCGTGGTCAGGTTGGACACAAGCGTCATCCAACCATCGAAGACGACGTCGTGATCTACGCCAACGCTACGATCCTCGGCGGGCAGACGGTGATCGGGCGCGG